>DATJAL010000056.1 GCA_035516255.1 Chitinivibrionales bacterium
TATCAGCCAACGGCATTCATTTCACTCTTTCCCGATCTTCAAGCATTAATTATAGGATATTCGATATTTCGGGTCGAGAATTGATGAGTCGCAAAACTTCCATGCTGGGAGCTGGAACCCACAGCATTAAGATCGCCTCCGGCAGTTTTTGTCCAGGTGTTTACATCCTCGACTTCCGCGCTGGCGACATATTCTTTAAAGGAAAATTCAGCATAACGAAATAGGAAGACAGCAGAAAGGGGGTCGAAAGTGCATTAAGAAAGGAGTCTGTATGAAAAGCATAAAGTGTGTTGTGTTGGTCTTGATTTCGTTTTCAGCCGTTTTTTCCGCCGATGTCACCGCGACCATTAAGGTGGCAATTGCGAATCTTCCCCTTAATAGGTTTGTCCATTTGAGATTCGATGTGTTGGGCGGAGAGGGTTATTGGGGCACCAAGGATTCCGTAATCTTCGATACTGCTACTTTCCCAAGTGGGGGTTACCCAACTCCAACTGTAACCATAAATATTACATTTCCGGTCAACATGCCCCAAGCCACGATCAGATGTCAACTCTTTAAATCGGGCTATACTATCTGGACTGTTCAGGGGGATTCGGTTGATTCCGTTGTCGTGAAGAATCCTAATGGCACGTCAAATGGTCTCACATATAGTCCAAGCCAAACAATGGGATTCGAATGTTACTCACTGATGATCTCGAATGCCTTCATTTCCGTTTCGAACAAAGTACAGGTATATCCTACATCGTATTGTGATGTCAAAGGAAGGAAGATTATGGTTAAGCCGCGGAATTTTATTGTCAAAAAAATCCTTGCCAATGGTACCTGTCTGATAACAAAATTTTAGACTCTCGGGTATTGCTTCAAAATACAGTCCGATTCGCTCGGCCTGTAGAGGGTGAATATAGACAGCAAATATTGTATCAAGGCAAGCATACCTGCCAATGCGGCTGTGGCCGTGTAACCACAATTCGTCGTAGACACCACTGCATAGGCATTCCCAAATTCATCTGGAAGCATCGTACTGCCCAACAAGCGCACTACGTCAACCAGTACAATCAACAGGGTCTCATCACGGTAGGCGAGCTATGCAGACGGCTCGGGATCGGGCAGACGATATATTAGCGTTATGAGGACGTGCTTTATAAGGCAGCAAAGCGAAAGGGCAAGATACGAGTATTTACTGCAAGCGATCTTTTTAAAATCCGTACGGCCTTGCTAAGGGTTCCAAGGCTCAAAATAGCGATTCTTCAAAAGAGCCGGTCCAGCCTTCCGCCCGTGACGCCCTATTGAGCCGTATCCATGGAAATATCTACTGGGTCTCGTTTCTGGTGTGCTTGGGGGACTTTCCGGACAGAAGGCACGGCATTCTTGTCTTCTGCCTATGCCTGGGCCATGAATGGCGTTGGTGTTAGCGAAGAGAAAAAGAGGGGAAGTCATTTTATCCAAGGTGTGTGGGATAAAAAGTTAAAGAGCGAATTTCACAATTTGCAGATTTGCAAAGATACAACATATTGCAAGATTGACATATTCTACAATGAAGAGGTTGTAATAAAATCCCAGGAACGACGTTTTCTTTTTGATTGAATTATTTCTTTGGCTATTATTCATCAAAAATACCCCGAAGCTACAATTATAGAAGCGTTCTATTATTATTAATTTTTTTTAGATTTTCCCCCAAAACTTACATATATTTGTATGTAGTACCTCAAGAGGGGGATTTTTAATCATAACCAATGCCGAAGTTTCGTTGATAGCCAAACATTTTCATAGTAAACAATTCTTAACCGATTAAACTAACCAAAATATTCAAAGGGGGGAGACATGGTTACCCAAAAAATTTCTGTGCTCTGCTGCATTCTCTGTTTGACAACGAGCGTGCTGCTGGCGCAGACCGTTGAGAAGTTCAGTGCATCATTCACATTCCCGCTTACCTTGACCGCGGTGCCGGGCAAAGTTGTCGCCCCGGCGGCCATGTCGTTTTTCCATGTAGGGCCCAAGGCCCAAAAGGGAAAAATATTGCTGCAATGGACCGTGAGCGGCTCGGTTCCGTCTGGCTCTATCTGCATTTATTCACTTTCGGGCGCTCTGGTGAAAAAGGTCACCCTTACCTCCAACCACGGGACAATCTATTGTGATCTCCAGAAGGCCTCACCCGGAATCTACTTGGCGTCAATATCGTACGGCACGTTTCAGCAGAACCAGAAATTCGCGTTATACAGATAGGAGGAAACCATGCTTAAAAAAGCCGCAGTAATTTTGCTGGCGGGCATGGGTCTTCTCTCTGCCCAGCCTGCCTCGACCATAGACACCGTGCTCGTGACGCCCGTGTTTCTCAAGCTCGTGAGCACAACCGGCAATGTTTACAAGTACGTGGGCAAAGTCAGTTACGAGCTCGTGGGCTGGTCCAACGACCGGTTCAACGCTTCACTTTCCATTATCCAGGACGGGTCCGGAGCGGTGGTGCCCATCACTTCGGCAAAAGGCGACGGTTATGGCAATTTCAGCTTTGGCGGAATACGGGGTATTTTTTTCACCTGTCAATTTAACGGCGCCCCCACCGGCACCTACAAGGCAAAGGTGAGCGTTGCCGCGTCGCAGAGCGATTCGGCAAAATTCGTTGAAAACCTGATAAACACACTTTCCAACGGCGACAAGCAGACCATTATCAACGGCGGATCCGCCGGCAGCGTGCCCGCGATGGTCTGGCAGGACGGTCCGTACGGCGACCGCGGCGGGTATGCGTATCCGGCCGGCGAGGGCATGGCAGCCACGTTCGATACTGCCCTCGCCGAGGTAGGCGGTTACTACAAGGGACAGGATTTCCGCGGGCTGGGGCACAATGTCATGCTCGGGCCCACCATGAACCTGGTGCGCGACGGCCGTGGCGGCCGGACCTTCGAAAGCTATGGCGAGGACCCGTATGTCAACGGAAAAATGGGCGCGGCGGATTGCCGCGGCTGTACGAAGTCGGGTCTGATGGTCACGGTGAAGCACTTCTGCTGCAACAACGAAGAAAGGGCTCGTGGAGGGTATCCATCGACGGCCAGCGAGCGTTCTTTGCGCGAATTGTACACCTATCATTTCGGCATCGCCGGTTCACAGGGGCCGGCAACGGGTTTCATGACAGCGTACAACAATGTCAACGGCATACACTGTCCGGAAAACAAGCACATTGTCACCGACATTCTCAAGAATGCCTGGGGATCAAAAGGCTTTGTTCTCACCGACTGGGACAACGGCGGCAATCATACCAACGACGCGCTTGCTGGCACGGACCTGCCGACGCCGGACGGGTGGGGCGGCGGCCTGGCGGCAATGGTGCCGGGAACGATCTCCCAGGGCTTTTTCGATGACAAGGCGCGTCGCTGCATCTGGGCGCGTTACATGACGCATTGTTTTGAGCCGGGCTACACCGTCCAGTCGACATACGCCGATTCCATTGACAACGCGACGCATTATGCCTATATGCGTGGCGCAACGCGTGAGTCAATGGTGCTTGTAAAGAACAACAACAACCTCTTGCCGATCGACAGAAATTCGGGACCGGTAACGATTGCCTGCGTGGGGACCTATGCGAACAGTATGCAGTGGTTCATTTCCGCGAGCAGTCTTGTGAACCCGAAGCATCTCACGTCAGCCGCGGCGGCGATAAAGAAGATCGGCGGCAACAACGTCACGGTCACCAGCAATCCGGCGGGTGCCGACTACGCCGTGGTGGCCATCGGGCCAGTTGACAAAGGCGAAGGAAACGACCGGGTGGAGGTGAGTTTGGGCGATTCGACCAACAATCTGGTGAAGCAGACCATGGCCGCGTGTCCGAACACCATCGTGTTCTACTGCGGCGGCAGCTGCGCAGATTCGGGCTACTGGAGCGACGCGCCCGCGATCATCGCGGAGTTCTTCGCCGGCGAAGACCATACGCTCGCCTTCGCGGAGGTCCTGTTCGGCGACTATAATCCCGCCGGGCGCCTGCCGTTCACGTTCCCTGCGGATTCGATCCAGCTTCCCGTGTTTGGCATCGGACTTCCCTGGAACACCTCCGGAGCGACCAAGGACTTTTACGAAGATCCCTGGGAAGGCAGGGGATATCACTATTTCGATTATCATAACATGAAGCCGCTTTTCGCCTTCGGCCGCGGCCTGAGTTACACGACATTCGCATACAGCAACCTGCAGATCTCGCCCAACAGCGGCTATCCCGGCGACACGTTCCACGTGAGCGTTGACGTGAAGAACACGGGAACCCGCGACGGCGATGAAGTGGTGCAGCTCTACCTGCACGACGAGCAGAGCGCGCAGCCGAGGCGCGTGAAGGACCTGCGCGGCTTTTCCAGGGTCCCGATCACCGCGGGCCAGACAAAGACCGTGGACTTCGGCCTTGTCGAGCGCGACTTCGAATACTACGACACCACGCAGAGCGCATGGGTGATCGAGCCCGGCGCCGTGGACGTGCTCGTTGGCGCCGCGTCGGACGACATCAGGCAGACCGGATCGATAATGTTCTATTAAAAAAAATGACCACCGAGATCACGGAGAAGAAAAGATGATTCGAAAAACAGTTTTACGATCCCAGTGTCCTCCGGGTCTCTGCGGCAAATCTTTTTCGAGGTCTAACCATGCATAAGCCAGATAAAAAAGGGGGGAGTATGCGTTGGCGTTTCATTACTGCGGTTCTTCTCGGCGCTTCATTCGCTCTCGGCCAGCCGACAACTCAGATCGACACCGTGCTGGTGACGCCGGTGTTCCTCAAGCTCGTGGATAATTCCGGCGGCATCTACAAGTACAGGGGAAAAGTGTCCTATCGCATCATCGGGTGGGCGTATGACCGGTTCAACGTTTCCGTATCGATTATTAAGGATGGAACCGGTGAAGTCGTACCGCTCACGATGACAATGGGCGACATCGGCCCGCTCACCTGGCAGGGAGAAAAAGGCATCCATTTTGGCTGTCAGTTCAACGGCGCGCCTTCGGGCACCTACAAGGCAAAGATCTCGATTGCCCTGTCGCAGAGCGACACCGCTGTGTTCATCGAAAGCAAGATCGCATCGATGTCCAACGGTGACAAACAGACTATTGTCAACGGCGGGAGCGCGGCAGGCGTCGTGGGCCTCAACTGGCGCGACGGCCCCTACGGCCTCGGCGGCACCTGGTCTTTTCCCACGGGCCTCGCAATGGCCGCCACCTGGGACACTGCCATCATCCAGGAGGGCGGCTATTTCATGGGAATGTGCTTCCGGGGCTTCGACTACAACGTCCAGCTGGGGCCTTCGTGCAATCTTTGCCGCGACAGCCGGGCCGGTCGGACCACGGAATCGTACGGTGAAGACCCCTTTGTAAACGGCAAGGACGCTACCGCATCCGTCAAGGGCGTTATGTGGAGCACCATTCCGACGCTCAAGCACTACTGCTGCAACAACGTTGAGCGCGCGCGGGGATTCTATCCCGTGCACGTTTCGGAGCGGGGGCTTCGCGAGCTGTACACCTACCACTTCGGCATGGCCGCGCATGATGCCGGTTGTGCCGCCATCATGACCGCCTACAATTCCGTAAATGGTTTCCATAATGCGCAGAACCATCACACCCTGACCGACATCCTCAAGAATTTCTGGGGCCTGAAGGGCTTCGTACTCACCGACTGGGACAATGGCGGCACCGGCAATGCTTCCATACTGGCGCTTGCCGGGCTCGACCTGCCCACGCCTGGAACATGGGGCGGCGGCCTTGCTGCATTGGTGCCTGGAACGATTTCGCAGGCATTTTTCGACGATAAAGCGAGGCGCTCGCTGTGGGCGCGGTACAAAACAGGCTGCTTCAATGCCGGATACGCAAGAACAATGTATAAGGATTCCATCAACAGCACGAACATGTACAACTATGCGCGCCGCGTCTCGCGCGAGTGTTATATCCTTCTCAAGAACGACAACAACCTGCTTCCACTTGACAGAAGCAACCCGATGACCATTGCGATGGTGGGGCCCTGGGCCAATCAGATCCGGTGCGGTCCGGTGGGCAGCGCCCAGAACTGTCCCAGCAAGCACTACACCCCGCCCACCCAGGCGGTAAAACAAATCGGCGGCGCAAACATCACGGTCAACAGTGATTACAATAATTGCGACTATGCGATCGTGTGCATCGGGCCCAACGACGAAGGCGAGGGCTTTGACCGAAACGAAGTGTCGCTTCCCGATACGCAGGACCAGTTGGCCGGAAAGGTGCTCGCGGCAAAACCCGGCCATACCATTGTGTGGTATACCGGCGGCAGCACCGCGGACACCGGCAACTGGAACAAGGTCCCGGCCATCATCATGTCGAGTTATCCCGGTGAAGACCATGCCATGGCCCTCGCCGAAGTTCTGTTCGGCGACTACAATCCGGGCGGGAAAGTCCCCCTCACCTTCCCGCTGGACTCGACCCAGCTTCCAAGGTTCGGCGTGAACACTCCGTGGGGCGATACCGGCGATCCATACGAGCCCGTGTGGGAAGGACGGGGATACCCCTATTACGACTACCACCATCTGAAGCCGCTGTTCTGCTTCGGTTACGGACTCAGCTATACCACGTTTGCGTACAGCAACCTCCAAATCAGTCCCAACGGCGGCTATCCGGGCGATACGTTTGCCGTTTCGGTGGACGTCAAGAACACCGGCAGCGTGGTCGGCGACGAGGTGGTGCAACTGTACCTTCACGACGAGCAGAGCGCCCAGCCGAGGCGATACAAAGATCTCCGCGGGTTCAGACGCGTTCCCCTTAACGTCGGAGAGACAAAGACCGTCACTTTTAATCTTGTGGAGCGCGACTTCGAATACTACGACACCACCCAATCGAATTGGGTGATAGAACCGGGGGCGGTTGACGTTCTCGTGGGCTCCTCGTCCCTTGACATAAGGCAACAAGGGACGATAATGTTCTATTGACCGCGCCATCCAGACGGATGTTGAAGACTGAAAGTTGAAAGCAGGAAGAGCGATTCCCTTTCAACTTTCGGTTTTTTAAAGGGTTGTTTTTATTGCCAAGAGATTGTGCAATTACGATTTTCTTGTATTGTCAAACTGCCGAATTAAGACAATCCGATCCTATACAATTCTCCAAAGGGGGGGACTCATGAATCCGGTCAAAAGATTGTTCGGGCTGCTGCTGCTGGCGCTCGTGACGTTTTCCGCGGCGCAGACCGTCGCCATAACGGGGAAAATCACTGACAACAACGGCAGGAACGTTTCCGGCGCCATCGTGAAATTGAAAGCCCTCAAACTCACCGACACCACCGATACGGCGGGAAACTATTCATTTGGCGCTGCCGCGGCAAGAGGCATTCAGCCGTCGCCCGCCGGTCCGGTGCCGTTTTTTTCGGGAAATTTCCTGACCTTTACCGTGGCGAGAGACAACGAGCTCGTCAGGGTTGAAACATTTGACTGCAGGGGCAGGTGCGTCGCCGCGTTCAGCGAAAAGGCCCTGGCCGCAGGTACCTACAGAACGATGCCCTTTCCCGCGGGTTTTTCGTCGCAGATGTATTTCTGCCGGGTGACGGTCGGAAACACCGTGTCACGCCTGATGAAAAATCCGCTTTTCGGCGGTTCCGGCAGAACCGGCTCCGTCATGCAAAAGTCACGTCTTGCCAAGGTCGAAGCCGCGGTCGATACCCTCCTTATCAACCGTGCGGGATATGTCTATACCAAGTACGCCATAGATTCATACACGGGAACCTTTGACGTTGTCGTTACGGTGTCCGTCACGGTGGCTCCCGACGTAGACACCTACCAGGGTATAGACGAGCCCATGTACATCACCGCCAAGGACCCGTATGCAACCGCGGCAACCGTGGACGCCATTGTCACTTCAAAACTCTATCCTGCCCCTGATACCGTGGAGCTCGACAAGGTCGCCGGCATCCCCGGTATGTATGAACAAATGGTGTATTTCATTGCGTGTTCAGCGAAGTCGGGCAAGGACACGATCCTCACCCATGACAACGATTCGATCACGATCACGTATCGTGCCGCGTCTCCATTGACAACCGTTGCAACGGCAAAGGCGATCTGGCTCGCAATGATGCCGAGCGTAAAACCGTCAACGTCGATTTACCTCGGATTGAAAAATCCCATCACCGTCATCGCCGACGACCGCAACATCACCGATCCTTCGATCACCGTTCACATCGCCTCCCACAAAGACACGGTGGGCTTCAACCTGGTGCTGCCCGCGGTTGCCGGATCGCCGGGATCGTATCAGGGTTTTGTCGGCGCATCGCTGACGCAGTCGGTTGCGGGATCGGTGCTCGCGGTGCGGCCGCCCATCGACACGCTGACCACCATCTATCAGAGTTGTGCGCTCAACACCCCGGTTGTCAGCGATGCGCTGCAGGGCACTGCGCTGCTATGGAAGGCAACAAGCGTGTCGATAATGCCGGATTCACTCGGCGTTGGGTACCACGGCACAACGAATGTCATGAACCTGACCGTGGAAAACGACCACATCATTGCCAACTCGTTCAACATCAATGTGAAGAGCAAAAAGGACCCCACGGGCTTTGCTTTTCCCGTGACCGCGCGCGTTGACACCACCTATCTTTTCACCGGGACGGTGGGATTCACGACGGGAGCGTCCTCGGCAACCAACAAGACGATCTCGGTTGCAGGCAATGACACGATCACCGTATGGTATTTCGACCAGATCATGGCCCCGCCCGAAACGTCGAGCGTTTCGGTAACGTGGAGGCCGTGAGGATGATGTCGTTGACCGTTTACAGTTGAAGGTTGACAGAGAAGTGAAGCAACGGGCCGGTTTTCCCGAGTGAAAAGAAACGGAAAATCGGCCCCATTTTTAATTGCTGCAAAAGGTTGCTTATAAGGGAAAATGGGCAACAACACCTTTGATTAATTTCGCAAGGTCCGCAATGACTGCCGAGGAACATTCCGTTTTTTTTTGAGGTTAAAGCGCTATTTTTTTGATAATCTCTTCCAAAATCTCCGCCGCATCCTTCACCAGCTTCAGGCACAGCGTGGTGAAAAGACCTTTCTCCTTTGCCTCCGCATAGCCCTTCTCGGTCCCCAGATCGCAGCCGAGCAGCTCCGTGCAGTTGAGTGAACCGTTTCGCGCGATGAACCGCTTTGCGAACTCCTGCGTCATTGCGTAGGTTTTTTCCTTTGCCGCAAGGTCTTCCGATTGACATCTGCCGTATTTCAGACCGATCACCATGAACGCGCCGGTCACGGCGCCGCAGGTGAGGCCGAGCCGGGAACACCCGCCGCCGAACGCGCAGGAAATCTTGAGCGCGGTTTTCTCGTCGAGGTCGAAGCGCTTGCCAAAGGCGGCGCAGATGGCCTGCGAGCAGGTGAAGGATTTTTTATAAAGGTCAGTTGCGTCTTGTGTTGATGACACGGGTTACTTCCCTGAAGTCAACGCTTTTTTATTGGCGAACGGCTATGGCGTCGAAGCCTATTTTTTCTGCTGCTGCTGTTCCTTCACAATTTTCTTTATTTTTTTTATGATCGTCTTTACCGGCTGCGGCTTGGTTTCGTCCTGCAAAAAGGAGGGAGTGAAGATGCCGTTGACGATCTTGTACTGCCGTTCCACCATCCAGTCGGTAACGCCCGGGGCGACCCTGACCGATTTTGACATGAAAAACAGGAAGGTCTCCTGTTTCGAGGTGTCGATCTCGCACGCCGGGTCTGAGGGAAATTCCATGAAGTCAAAAGTCTTCAGCGTCGAATCCCCCTTGACCACCTTGTCGATTTTTATGGTGAATACCCAGTAATAATAATTGACAAAGTCCCTCGTGAGATACTTGTCGGTCTTCTTTGCGGCCGAGATCTTGCCCAGAAAAATGCAAAGCGACGCGCCCACGACGTCGAAAAGCGGTTCGGTGGGATGGCTGCAGAAGGCGGGCGGGTCAAAAAGAAAAACACAGCACAGGATTGAAATGACAATACGGTTTTTGGCCATGGAAATTCTCCCTGTAAGTAGATCGAATGTGGTGCGAAGATGATTAAAAATACTTTTATTGACGAAGGGCCAGCGATAATTTTGATTGCAGCAGTCTATCGTGATGCAAGGGCCAAACTAAAAAGCCCCCGCTTGATCAGGACGGGGGCTTCGTCATCCGCCGGTTTTCAATGACATTATGGCAGCAGAATTTTCCTGCTTTCGATCATCCCGTTGCCGACCGCCAATTGCGCGACATACACACCCGCTCCGTTCCATGTTCCGCCGTTTTTGTAATTCCAGGTGAACGATATGCCCAAACCGAAATCAGCGAGGCAATGACCTTTGACATCGATAATCCGCAGCGTGCCCTGTTGAGGGCAAGAGAAAACCACGGAGTGCGGCGTCACCGTTACGTGAAAGCGGCCCGACAAGGCGGCGGCGTGCTGACGAACGGCCACGGGCGGGTCAAAGGTGCCGGTCAGTTCCACCTTTCCGGCGCCACGCGTAAACGTGATGCTGTCTCCGACCCTGATGCTCGGATCCGACACCATCGTGGAAAGGTTGACCAGCAATTTGGTGAAGGCCGGGTTCCATACCGCGCTGCCGAGCGCGCCGAACCCGTCGAGCCAGCTGTGGCCGTTTGACAAGGGGAAAATCGAATCGATGTTCAGGGCCGTGACCGTGACGTTGTTCACGGCCTTGTCGAACGAGAGCAGCACGTAATCGTCGTTGTCTATGCCTAACCCCTCGATGTTGTTGTCGCTCGCCACCGCGGAAACGAGCTTGGGAGGGACGGGCGGCACCATCTGGAACGACAGGTTGTCGAACCAGGCCGTTCCGCTGCTGCCGCCGGTGGCCGTGCATTCGAGATACACCTGTGCAGTCATGGCACTGGCGGGGGCGATAAGCGTATCAACAAGGCTTGTCCAGTCATGCGTTCCTGAAAGCTTGCCCACCGTATCGATTGAAAGGTAATTGGTAGGAACCTGGCTGTTGGTCGGGTTCTTTGAATTAAACCACAGCACCATGATCTGGGCCGTCGAAGTGATGACGGCATCGGTCTTGATCCAGCCCGAAACTATGTATGCAGCGCCCGGCATGATCGAGTCGGACACGGTCTGCCACACCGCGCGGGGAAAGGCGACGCCCGGCAGCACCATCTGCTCGCTGTGCGTGCCGCTCTGTGCCTGCGTGGTGACGATCGAGCGGCCGCCGCTGGTGGTCATCTGCCAGCCCAGGCTGTCGTTTTCAAAGCTTGGATTGAGCAGCAGGTTCTGGGCATACAGACTGAAGCAGGCGAAGAGCAGAAACGGTGAGCCGAGTTGGAAAAGGTTTTTTACCATGATTTCCCTCGGGAAAAGGTGTGAGCGAAAAATATCAGCTATGATGTTTAATTATACCACCCAGATATGCCATACGTCAAGGAAGAAAATTATTCGGCAGTGTCCTAATTTGAATTGTGCTAGGTAAGAAAATTGGGCTTCTATCGTTCAGGCCAAATTATTTTCTTGGCCATTTCACTAACTATATCAACCAGAATATCTTTAATCATATTTCCAGTTCCGTTCCCTATCTTCCTTAAAACTGTTTTAAATTTTACCGATTCGAGCATAGAGTGATCCGTGTCTTTAATTATTTCAGGAAGGGTTTTTTAATAATTTCTTTATCTGTTTCATCAATCCGTTCAGCATTAGAAGCTATCTCAATGGCAGTTTCGATCTTGATTTGCGTCCATTTAAAAGGATTGCCACAATTATGGCAGAAGGCAGGGCGAATGTATCCACTAGCAACGCCTATTCTATTTTCTCGAATTGGTTGATTGCGCTTATCACAATTATCCAATGCTGGACAGCCGCACTTTTCGCAGAATTTTTTATTATTGGCAGGATATTGGTTTTTGAGCGAATTTATTATGTGGCCGTTCTCGTATACTAAGGTTTCATCCCATTCAGGACCATTAGAATCAGAATACCTACTTTTTACTATGTTGAACACTGGCATTATTACGCCTCCTTCTTGTAGGTACTTTGAATCTGGATTTAAATGGCAGGTTGAGCAAAATTTTTCATCACCGAATAAAGCTCAATTACTTCTTGTAAACATCCTCCTTTTTCAAATACTCCGTCACGATCAGCGCCGAATCCAGGTTGCTTTTGTCCACTGCCACCGGCTCGCACAGAATCGCGGGCACGTCGATCTTCCCGTTGTTCACCTTGCCGTTGATCATGGCGACGGGCTGTCCGGTCGCCATGGCGAGCGCGGCCTGGATGGCGACGGCGCCGAGCTTGCGCGTGTTTTTGTACACGGTCATGCATTGCGTTCCCTGGATAATCCTCTGTGCCGCGGCGAGCTCCGCGTCCTGGCCCGTGACCGGCACCTTGCCGGCGAGGTGCTGCGCGGAAAGCGCGGCCACGCACGCGCCGGCAATGCCGTCGTTGGGCGCGAGCACGGCGTCGATCTTGTTTTTCCTCGCGGCGAGCGCGGCCGCCAACACCTTTTGCGCCTCATCCGGCCGCCAGTCCTTGATCCACTCGTCGGCCGCGACCGTTATGTCCTTTTTGTCAATGAGCGGCTGGAGGTATTTCATAGCGCCCTGCCTGAACAGCTTCGCGTTGTTGTCGTCCGGCGATCCGGACAGGACCACGTAGGTGCCGCGCGGCACGAGCTTCGTTATGTATTCGCCCTGCTGCTCGCCGACCTTTACATTGTCGAACGAGACGTACAGGTCGACGTCGGCGTCGAGGATCATCCGGTCGTAGGCGATCACCTTCACGCCGGCCTTATGCGCCTTTTCAACGATGGCGGCGGACGCCTTCGCGTCCTGCGGGGCCACCACGAGCACCTTCGCGCCCGCCGCGATGAGGCTGTCGCACTGTGCCGCCTGCTTGGCCGCGTCGTTGTCCGCGACGCTGAGCGTGAAATCAAGCCCTATTTCGCCGCACACCTGTTCCATTTTCACCTTGTCGCGCACCCAGCGCTCTTCGCGCTGCGTGGGGAGCGAAACGCCCACTTTCGGCACAGCCGCGGACTGTTTTTCCTTGCCGCCGCACCCGGCGAGGCCGAAGCAAAGCACGAGTGCGCCGAGCATGACAAAGAGGGAATGTTTTTTCATGGGTCCGTCCTTTGTTGAAAGTGTGGCCAGTCCTCAGGTTTTTCTTTTGCGATGATTATAAAATATAGTTGTGCGTTCCGTTACACAAGCAGCTAATGCCGTTTGTAGTGGTCCGGCTTATTCCGGAATTTGCTTTTTGATCATTCATTGAAAATTACCTTGAGGATTTCTCCGTCGGGTACACCAGCCCCAATTGCGCCCGTATGGCATCCATAGTTTCCACAATTGCGAGCGAATCCTGCAGCGGCATTATTTCGCTTTCAATTTTGCCGTCCCGGATGCAGCGCACCACCTCTTCGGCCTCGTATTCGTAACCGTTTGCCCGAAAGGGAATCGCTATTTTTTCCTTCCCGCCGGCAGTGACCGTGGCTGAAACGGCGCGCCAGAATGCCGGAATGCGGATGGATCCGGCGGTGCCGAAAATGGTTGCCCCGCAGACGGTGTCCAGAACGATGGAGCTTGACAAAAGCGCGCTTTCCCCCTTGTCATATCGGAGGACGGCCGCCATGCTCTCGTCAACGCCGGTCGCGGCGAACGCGGCAGAACCGGCGATGCGTGACGGCGGCTTGCCGAAAATCAAATGGGCGAACGATACCGGATACACGCCCACATCGAGGAGCGAGCCGCCGCCGAGGGCCAGGTCGAAGAGCCGCGATTCCGGGTCGAACTTGGGTCTGAAGCCGAAATCGGCGAAAAGCATACGTACCTCGCCGATAGCTCCGCCGGCAAGCAGTTCACGGATTTTTACGATGACCGGCAGGAACCGCGTCCACATCGCCTCCATGAGGAAAAGGTTTTTCGCTTTTGCAAAGGCGACCATTCCTCCGGCCTCTTTTTTGTTGATGGCAAAGGGCTTTTCACACAGCACCGGCTTTCCGTGATTCAGACACAAAATGCTGTGCTCTTTATGAAAAATATGTGGCGTGGCAACATACACCACATCGATCTCCGGGTCTGCAACCAGAGCTTCATAGCCTTCGTGCCATTTCACCGCGCCATGAGTTTGGCAAAAATCCCTTGCCTTAGCCTCGTTCCGTGACGCAACTCCATGTAATTTCGCTTCGGGAACCGCTTTCAGCGCGGCGGCGAACTTTGCGGCAATGTGGCCGCAGCCGAGGATGCCCCACTGTATCACGCTATTTTTCATTTTTATTATTTGTTAATTGACTGGGACGGTTTTTTTAATGATTGATGGTTATTGCATAGTAACATACTATTTGCCCTTGTTTTCCACACTCTTCCACACTTTTTCGGCCAATGGTTTTATAAACCTTGCGGGTTCCGGATTTTATTCCTTATATTCATCTTCGGATGGGGGATAGCAAGGTAGGGTATGAAAGGCCGTATAGTGTCGTCCCTTTCTTTCAAAAATCATATTTCATTACATTCCGGACTATTTTCATTCACCATCAGTCAACTGAATGCCTTTCTGCTTGTCGTCTGCATTTCCGTTGTGCCTCTATGGGCCGCTAAAATCCACCAGTGGCTCCTTGACGATGCGGCGGGAACGGTCGTTGTTGACACCATAGGAAATTCAAACGGCGTCGCCTCGGGCGGCCCGCTCTTCGGCCAGCCCGGACCCAACGCCGCCGCTTTACCGCGCGCCATGTATTTCGACGGCGTTGACGACGGCGTTTCGGTGAGCGGACTGCCGGGCTTCAACACCTTCACCGTTTCATTCTGGATGAAACCCGGGGCAAGCGGCGGCTGTCCCGTTGCCCGGTCGAATTTTAACAACCCCTGGAGCCTTCAGCTCGCCTCAAACAGCAACGCCGCGTATGCGACGCTCACCTGCTGGATCAACGATTTCACCACGCAGACGCAGCATTTCAGTCAATCCGTACCGCTTGATCAATGGGTACAGGTGGCGTTCGTTCTTAACAAATCAAAAGACAGCCTCTGGCTCTACGTGAACGGGGCGCCTGCCGGGAAGGACGGCGGGCTCGCCAATTACGGCGACAACGGGTCGCAGCCCCTGTTTTTCGGCCGGCGCGCGGACGGCGCGTATTACCAGGGCTGGCTCGCCGGCGTGTCGCTCTGGGACAGCGCGCTCACCGGCGAGCAGGTCATGTCCGTTTATGTCAATGAGAGCGGCCGCGTTTCAGGGCAGTATCCGGAAAACCTTTCATTTCTCTCGCCCGGCAACCCGCGGCTTTCCTGGCTGGCGAGTCCCGGCGCAATCAGCCATGACCTGTATCTGGGCACCGACGAGGCGGCGGTGACTTCTGCGACAACCGGCTCGGCCTCCTTTAAAGGATCGCTTGCGGCCCCGTCATACACGGCATCCCTGACCCTCAACGCCACCTACTACTGGCGGGTGGACGAGGTGTTCCCGGGCAGCGTGCGGGTCACGGGCGATGTATTGTCATTTGTCTATTGCAATCCGGCCGACCTTTTCCGCTCATGGGGAACCGAGGCGCTCAACGAACTCAATTCGGGTTTCAAGCGGGCGGACAATCTGTATGCCGGGAGCGTCAAGAGCGGGGTGCAGGGCGACGTGGCGTTCGTGTGGGGGCAGGCCGTGACCTGGATGGCGCTCAACGCAACCGCTTCCTGGGACGACACGTCCTACCGCCAGTCCACCTGGAAAACGTTCTGGCCCGCGTTCAAAAACCGGTACCGGTATTTTTACAACAACCTCTGGGCGTACAATGCCTACTCGAACCAGACCGGCACCGCCGACCGTTACCTTGACGACAACGGGCACATCATCGTCGCGCTCATGGAACTGTATAATTTGACAAAGGACACCGCGCTGGTCAACGAGGCGGAGACGGTCATGCAGTTCGAGATGCATTACGAGAACAACGCGCCGGGTTTCGGCGGCATGCCGTGGCACGAGAACATGCCGGGGGCGAGCCAGAACCAGACACTCAACGGCGTGGCGAGCACGCTCGCCACGCAGGCCGCGCTCATGGTGTATCAGGTCACCAAGAAACAGGTCTACCTCGATTTCGCGCGCGGCGTGTACGATTACCTTCATGCCCACGGCATGGTGCGTCCCGACGGCATTGTCTATGAAAGTATGGCGCCCGATTTCACCATTAACAAAGGGTTTCTCTCCTATGTCACCGACTACTTTCTCGAATCAGACCTGATATTCTTCCGCGTTTACAACGATTCATCGTACCTGGACATGGCGCGCAAAAGGGCCGACGCGATTTACACCGAAAGAATCGACAAGGCAACGGGAGCGCTGGGCGAAACAGGACAGTGGGGCGGATACTCGCATGTCCGCGCATTGCACAGCCTGTATTCAATTGATCCCGATCCAAAATGGCGGAACCACCTGTTCGGCATCCTCAACTATCTGCACGGCCACACGCGCGACAACGGTTGGTACGGCGAGCGCTGGGACATGACGTATGCCGGGCTGGACACGGCGCAACTGGACATTCTGTGGCAGGCCGCGCCGGTCATCGGTTACATGCACGGCGCCGATTCCGCATTATGGAGCAGGCAGGAAAATTTTACGGAGGTGCAAAATCATCCTTCGATACACTATTCATCGGTAAAAAAAAGCGGAGGGCCAATATATCTTTACAATATTCTTGGAAGAAAAGTTGGCGAAGCCCAATCGGTGAGAGACATGTTGTTCAATCGGACCCTCGGCCGCGGGATTTACATCATGCGGCAAAAAAATATGCCGGTTGCGAAAACGGAAGTGATTTTTCGTTAAGGGAATTGCAGCATGTCACTTAATAAATTCATTGCAGCACTTGCATCGGCGGCCATGGCTTTGTCGGGCATAATACACTCCGATGCCGCCACCATCACCTGGGCGGGCCACACCTGGAACGTGACCACGGGCGGCATGGCCGGCGGCAACACGGGCTCGGCGGGCAACGTCGCGGTCGACACAAACAACTGGCTGCACCTGAAAATCTCGCAGTCGGCCGGCGCATGGACCTGCGCGGAGTTGTTTTCAGCCGACAACATGGGGTTCGGCGCCTATCGCTGGCAGGTGGAAGGGCCTGTTGACAAAATGGACAAAAACGTCGTTCTGGGCCTGTTCCCCTACGGTCCGCAAGGCGGCGTCGGGGCCGACGGCACCAACGAGATCGATATCGAGTACGCGCGCTGGGGAAACGCGGCCTGGCCAAACGGCGATTATACCGTATATCCGAATTCCGGCACGACCGTGGGCGAAACCACGTTCAATTTTTCATTGAACGGCACCTACACCACTTCGTCGTTCGTATGGACAAGCTCGGGCATCGCGTTTGCAAGCCAGGAAGGCCTGAGGGCCGCCGGAGACACCGCCGGAACAATCAAACGCTGGACCTATGCGCCGGCAACCCCTTCGGTCAACATTCCCCAGCGGGCAATGCCCCTCGGCATGAACCTGTGGCTCTGCTCCGGATGCGGCGGCTCGCCGAGCAACGGGCAGCCCGTCGAGATAATCGTCCGCAGTTTTGAATTCATCCCGGCCGGTACTTTGTCAAGTGTCGCGCAGCAGAAAAAGCCTGAAGTCGGAAGGCATGTCGGAATAGCAAGATGCGGCGGCAGGCTTTTCTTCAGATTTGACAAGGCATTTGAACGGGACGTTTCAATGCGGATTGTTGACATGCGCGGGCGCGTTGTCTGCGGTATTTATATTCCGGCAAATGCGCAAATGGCAAGGCTGCCTGAATTGATCCCGGGAATTTATGCAATAGAGCTTGGACAAGGCATGTTGACGCGTAAGACATTTATAATTTATTGATGATGCGAAAGCTCGAAGAACTTATTGGAAGTTGACGGGCAGTGTGGAATATACAATGCCAAAAAGATGGAAAATATAATATCTTATTGTTCATGTCGAAACGACGTCGTTAGTATTAACTAATTGATAATGAAAGATATATCACCAACAAGCCAAGCCAATTACGCTAATATGCTGTGGAAAAATAAGTTCCACATTTTATTATTTTCATATTGTTTCCCGCCGCTGCATTTTTTATTTATATCCTATCAATAAAATGCTTGTGTTCCGTCCTTAATTCTTCAAAGCAGCGCGTCCCATGAAATCCCTTTTTGAATATCTCGAGTACCGTGAGTATCTCAAGGACCACTACGAGTTCAACAAGCAGCGATACCCGTTTTTCTCCTATCGCTACATTGCCGGCAAGACGGGCCTTGACGCCAGCTTTTACGTGAAGGTGCTGCAGAAACAGCTGCACATCTCGGACAAGGCCGTTGTGGCGCTTGCTGCGTTCCTCAAGCTTAACAAAAAGGAAACCGAATATTTCAGGCTCCTTGTCCGGTTCAACCGGGTGAAGCAGCAGGACAAGAGCAAACAGTATTTCGAAAAGCTCATAGAGCTGCGCGAACCGAGGATCAACACCCTTGACAGCGCGAAATACGAGTTCTTTAACAAATGGTACTATATTGCGATCAGGGAACTTCTCAACTGTTACCGCTTTTCGGGCGATTACAGGGAGCTGGCCGCGAAACTCAACCCGCCGATAAGCGTGCCCGACGCCAAACGCGCCGTGGAGCTGCTCGAACGGCTCTCGCTCATAAAAAAAGGCAGCGACGGCGTGTACCGCCTCGCCGACCAGTTCGTGACCACTGGCGAATCGTGGAACTCCATCGCCATCGAGAATTTCCAGAAACAGGCGATCGCGCTCGCGGGCGAGTCCATCGCGAGGATCCCCAAGGCCCTTCGCGAAACCTCGACCGTCACCGTGAGCATTTCACGGAAGGGCTTCGAGGCCATGAAGGAGCGTCTCAAGGAGGTACGCAAGGAGCTGCTCGAGATTGCCCGGCTCGATGAAAACCCGGACGGCGTGTATCATGTCAATTTCCAGGTTTTTCCGCTTACCGCGCGGGGCAGGGGAGAAGAATCTCCATGAGGAAGCTCCTGCGCCCCTTGCTTGCCGGATGCGCGGCGCTGCTGATCGCGTCGTGCTCCTCAATGACGCCGGTTGCGGACGGCTCGGGCACCGAAACGACCACGGGATACACCGCGCTTGCGGTGTATGCCGACGGATCGCGCGCGGTCGGCGCGGCGGTGCACCTGCGGCCCGCGGATTATTTCAAGCCCGTCGATACGTCGGACAAGTGCGCGCGCTGCCTTGACACGGTCACGGACAATACGGGAAGGCTCAAATTGGCCGCCATCGATTCGGGGAATTATGTCATAGAGATAAACGACAACGAAGGATGGGCGGTGGCCGTTCAATGCGAAATCGGGCTGCCGGACTCGATGCGCGATCTCGGTACGTGGACCCTAAAACCGTATGCAAGGATTTCCGGGAAACTCGACGCCGCGCCGATAAACGGCAACCGGTATGTCGCGGTGCGGGGGCTGGACCGTCTCACCCTTGCCGGCCCTGACGGCGCATTCTCAATCTACGACATGCCGGAGGGGCTGTATGAATTGCGGGTTTTTTCAAGCAGCCCGGCCGATCCGCAGAATGTTCTTGACAATATAGAAACATTCTCCGGCAGCGCGTTTGCGGTCCATTTTCCGGCGCAGTGGAAATACTCCCGGCTTGCCTTTTTGAAAACGACCGCGGGCGGGGCGGCCGTCTCCGGCGACGTGACCGGCTTTCCCGTGCTCTTCCGTCTCAGCGCTTCCAATTTCGATTTCAGCCTTGCCGCCGATTCCGGCCGCGACCTCCGGTTTGCCAAGACCGACGGCACGGCGCTGCCCGCCGAGATCGAGCGGTTCAGCAGGGCGAAGAGCGTCGCGGAAATCTGGGTGAGGGCCGACACCGTTTACGGCAGCGACAGCGGCCAGGCAATCGTCATGTCGTGGGGGAATCCCGCCGCGTCGATGAGCTCCAGCGGGCCCGCGGTGTTCGGCGCCGCAAACGGGTTCGAGGCGGTATGGCACCTGAACGCCGGTTGCGTTGACGCAACGGGAAACGGCCACGACGGAACGGACTTCGGCGCATCGGATGCCGCGGGCCTCATCGGCGGATGCAAACATTTCGGCGGCATGGATTCCCTTCGTGTCAACGGGCTTCTGGGATCGCCCGCCGTCGTTACGCTCAGCGCATGGGTGCGGTCGGCGGCCGCCGACACTTCGGGCTACGAGGTGCTGTCGCTCGGCGGAAACGTCATTCTGCGGCTCGACGTCAAGCAGAGCCTGTTTGCGACGGGATTGTATCAGGTTCACTGTGCCGATTCGTCGGCAACGGCCTGGAGCTTGATACAGACGGCCGGTTCGCTCCCCGACCAATGGCATTACCTGAGCTTTTCCCTTGACGCAATCAACCACGTGCAGTCAGTTTCCCTGGACGGCAACGCGGCCGCGGTGCATTACGACACCAGCGCCGTGCTGTATTCGGGGCTCGGGACCAACACGTTCATCGGGTCCGGCGCCGTCGGCGCGGGCGTGAAGAATTTTGTCGGGGAAATCGACGAGGCCCGGGTGTGTACGGTGGCGCGCTCCGATGACTGGAACAAACTCTGCTACATGAACCAGAAACCCGTCGACGCGCTGGTGTCCTTCAAATGACTCTTCACCTTATACAAAGGAGAACAGTATGATCTTAACGCAACGGAACGCGGCCGCGCTTTGCGCGGCGCTTGCCTGCCTCGCATTGGCGCCGGGCGCCTCCCGCGCGCAGACCTGGGACACCCTTCACAAGTCGGAATATTCGGTGTGGGTCACGCCGGACTACAACCTTGCCGCGTGCAACACCTACAAGAACAACATCGACTCGGTGGCGGCCGAGCTCGACAAGGCCATACCGTCCATCGTGCAGGACCTGGGGATCGGGCCGCCGCAGAAGCCCCAGCACGTGCAGATCGACTCTGGCTGCGGCGTGGGCTGCTTCAGCGGGTGGTCGGGCGGCGGCGACGTGGGCTACGCGCTGAGCGATTTCTACGGCCGGCCGCAGATCGGCGACGGGCTGCGGTGGATACGCGGCGTGATCATCGGCGAGGTGATCAACTCGACCACGGGCGCGGTGAGCGGCGACTGGCCGCGCGACTGGTGGTGCGACGACGTGTGGTATTTTCCCGGCTTCATGGCGGGCGAGCTGCTCAAGCAGTCGGTGGACACAGCGTTCGGAAATTATTGGTTGACAAGCGAGAAATACCCGACGTATCCGGTGTACAACACCTTCAAGGGCCTGCTGACGCAGCTGGGCTGGGCCTATTACAAGAACTTCTTCGCAACCGTGCTTGCCGATTCCATGCATTGGGACCAGGTCGGCCCCAACCCGTCCAAAATCAAGACGGATTACGTGATCGCGTACATGAGCCTTGCCGCAGGAAGGAACCTGGCCCCTGACTTCATCACCGACAAAGTGGCGAACGTGGATTCCGTTGAAGTCGCCGCCATCATGAGCGTCGAACAGGGGCTCGTGGCCGCCACAAAAAGCAGGCTCAATGTTGCGACGGCGTGGGCCGATTTCAGGAAGGGAGACTATGCCTCGGCAAAAGCCATTCTAGATCAGCTTGGCGTCGCTGTCCGTTATGCGGTCTCACGCGCGGAGCAGGCTGCCGGTTTCGGCGTTCCGCGTGAAATGACGGTCTATTCGCTTGCCGGACAAAAACTCTATTGCGGTATTGTCAAGGACATTTCCAAGATAACAAGGATCACGCGGCAGAGCGTTATCGTCTGTTATCAATATAACAATGAAACGGTGTTCATAAAGAAAGCGTTCTTGACACGATAGGAAGACTTGATGTGCCTCAGTCCGCCCGCAGCACGCACCGGAAGCCGATGAAGTCGTGCGGCGGCTGGAACTTTCCGGGAAACGGGGCGAAGTAATACCGGAAGCCGGCGCTCAGGACGGGCAGGTAATAAATATACCAGCAACCGCCGCGCGCGACGCGGTAATCGCCCGGCAACGGGCCGGCGGGATCGGTCGCGGCTGCCGTGTCGTAGGGGCCGTACCAGTCGTTGCACCATTCCCACAGGTCGCCCGCCATGTCGTAGAGGCCGAAGCGATTCGGCAGCTTTTGCGCGACCGGGTGCATGGTTGACTGGCTGTTCGCGTAGTACCAGCAGTAGTTTCCGTCCACCGTGTCGCCCCAGTAATAATCGGACGTGGACCCCGCGCGGTACGCGTATTCGTATTCCGCCTCGGTGGGGAGGCGGTATCCCTTTCTGTCAAGGTGTATCCCAAGGGCGCCCAGCGAACCGCAGCCGGCGCCGGAAATGACGGATATTGACGAAAAGGAATACACCGTGTCCAGGCCGGCCGCCCTGCTCCTGGCGTTGCAGAACAGCGCGGCATCGAACCAGGTCACGGTTTCAACGGGCAAGTCGGGGCTTCCCGTGAAATAGGAGGGATTTTCCTTCATAAGCGCCTGGTATGCCTGTTGTGTCACCGGCGTGGTGTCCATGTAGAAAGTAGAAACGGTCACCGCGTGAATGGGCTCGGCGATCCCCGCTTCACCCATGAGAAATGCGCCACCCCGAATAAGGCGCATGCCGTCAAGGGGATCCGCGGCATGACCGGCGGGGAAGGGCTCGGTCCCGCAGCCGGAAAGAACGATTCCCAGTGCGGATAATGCCAATGCGATGAGGAATGAAGCTTTCATAAAAGTCTGACGATGGTTGATTGTTTAAAAAATACTTTATCGGAATAAAGCTGTTTTATCAAGTTTGATATAAGGATCCCCGCATGAGAGAAATTATCAAATCAAATATGCGATCCGGTTTGGTGGCCCTGGTTTTTGCCGCCGCTGTTCATGGCCTGGCCACGGCGTCGGGCCGGGTGCGCTGCGTCACGGGGTTCCCATAAAAGGCGCCCTGGTGAAGCTGGTCACCCTTAACTTGACAACAACGACCGACGACTCCGGAAACTACGGTTTTTCCTCTGTAAATGCCCGGTCTTTTTCCCCTCATAGTGATCATCCGGGATATTCCATCTTTGCAAAGGGCTCCCGGATCAATCTTGTCGTTACTGAACCAAAAAAATTAACTTGGAGTTTTTTGATCTTGCCGGTCGGAGGGCGGGAATCATGCTCGAAGGCGTCCTTTCTCCCGGAAGACACCCCAATGTACGTTTATTATGGAAGCCGCTGTTCACTGTCGATTGCGTCCGGAGATTCATTGGTCTTGACAATGGTGACCGTTGGATCTTGCATTGGCTGCACCATGGTTAAAGCGGGCGGCTATGCCGATCAGTGTATTCTCAAGACGATGTTTGTTCCGAACAGTGGAGCAAGGGATTCAATGGTACTCATCGGGCCAAGAGTCAGCGGGGGAACTAAATACAAAGTGCATTCTCGTTTGCCTATGCTCGATAAAGATGCCGGGCCGATGAAACTATATGATTTGTCCGGGCGGTGCATTGACAAAATGAAAGTCAGGAGAACTGGAGTATATATCGCGACCTATGGACCGCAGGGGGTTTTGTCAAAAAAGCTGATGATTCGTGATTAATGGCCTCGGAAAGGCATGATCATCATCGAGCCATTCGTCGGGTCCACCATCAAAATAGCCGTTAGCAGATGACACCGTTGACTCAGATCGACGGCCGCTAACCCGGAGGCCATCCCAGTTCCCGTCCCGCGAGGATGTGCGCGTGCAGGTGCGGCACGAGCTGGCCCGCGTGCTCGCCCGAGTTGATCACAATCCGGTACCCGCCCGCAACAAGCCCTTCCTTCTTCACGGCCTTTCCAATGGCTTCCATCAGGTTTTTCAACACATCGGTTTTTTTTTCAGGCACGTCTTGGATCGTTTGAAAATGCTCCTTGGGCACGGCGATCAGGTGCGTGGGCGCCACGGGGTTGATGTCCTTGAAGATGAGGGCGTGCTCGTCCTCGTACACTTTACTCGACGGAATCTGGCCCGTGATGATTTTGCAGAAAATGCAGTCAGGCATAGGTTTAGTCTCCTTTTTTTTGTTTATTAATGATAATGGCGCCTGCCGGTCGCGGCACCGGTTCTCCCTCCGGTCTCGCCTTCGGCTCGGGCCGCCGCGGCGGCGAAGTTCTTGTTAGTCAAGTTACTCCGCCGGCGCCGACCGGGCAGCCAACATCTTAATAACAAAATAAATGTTTGCGGCAATGACGCTTGATGATAAAAGGCGTTTTACCTAGTGCCCTTATAATATCTCTTCGTTCCGCCGTGTAAACTCACTATCACCACTGCCGGTCAACAGCCACCCGAATGATCGGCGGCCAAGGGAGTGCCGGCGCCAAAAAGGGGGTGTGCCCCCGGATCACCGCCGCGTCCCGCTTGAAAATATCATATTGACATAAGGGATGCGGCGGAGGCCGGGGGACTACCTGTTGCCTTTCGTGCCTGAAGGCACCTATAGAATCCAGACCGCTGTTGTAGGGCCAGATTCGGTTTTGCGGAGCAACACGGTGTCCGTTGTCGTCGCAAAAGGCACGGTGTCAAGGGCCGACACGCTTACAGTCCAATAAAAGGATGCATAGAGGGAAGAGGGCCTGCGTCCAGAATGGTAAGATATTTATCCCTTCCCGATAATGGACCTGACTCCTTAAAATGGACACTCGTTTAGGCACATTGGTTCAACTTTACAGACTCAAATATACGGGGCGGCATGCCGATCGCCGTATGGATTCTCTGGCCATTATACACATGCTCAATATACTCAAACAATTCTC
>DATJAL010000057.1 GCA_035516255.1 Chitinivibrionales bacterium
CGCACAATATATCAAAAAGCAAATTGGGATATTGATGAACCTGCTACACGCGCACCAATGATTTTTGGTGGAGTAATTGGATTGCAATACTTTTCTACCGATGAGACCGGACAGCTAATCAAACAGGCTGTTGAAAAAAATACTTCTTACAAAGTAGCCGAGATTAACCCACAGCATCGAAGGCTCGGCAATAAACCTGTATTGATAATCGGGGCGAAGCCGCTCCTGGCGCCATTGCCTCCAAATGTAAAAAAAGAGGTAGAGGAATTAGCTGACAAGCTACAAGAATTATCCAATCAAATTCTGACTTTTGCCGCTGATCGGCAACAGGCCGAAGCTCTTATGCGAGAAAATTCAAAAAAAGACGACCAGTATGAGAACTGGCAAAGGTCGGTTGCCTTTTCAAATCAAACTAGGGTCTGGACTCACAACTTGATCCAGTAAAGCACGCCGACGAGCGTGGCGGCAGCCAGGAAGTTGCGGGCGAGTTTGTCATATCGAGTAGCGATGCGCCGCCAATCTTTGATCCGACAGAAGAAGTTCTCGATTTTGTGCCGCCGCCGATAGAAACGCTTCGGGCAATAGGCTTTCTTTGTAGCGGTGCAGCGGTTCGGGATAACCGGCAAAGCACCTTCATCCCTGATCTGCTGGCGCACTTTTTCGCTGTCGTAGGCTTTGTCGGCCGTGACAGCCAGCGGTGGTCGCGGCGTGTTCAGTATCTCTTCGACGACCTGGCTGTCATGCACCTGCCCGCCGGTCACGGTGAAGCTCAGCGGTCGGCCCTTGCTGTCGACAATCGCGTGGATCTTCGTGGTTCGGCCGCCCCGGCTGATGCCGATCGCCTGATTTTTCTCCCCCCTTTTCCTCCGCTGGCCGCGCGGTGAGCTTTCACGACGGTGCTGTCGATCAAATACAGACTGTCGCGCGATTTCGATGCCAACTGGTCGAAAACGCGCTTCCAGATGCCTCGGCGAGACCAGCGGTTGAAGCGATTATATGCCGTCGTGTAGGGACCATAGCGTGTCGGCAAGTCCCGCCACGGCATGCCGGTGCGCAGCACGTAAAAGATCGCATTCACGATCTTGCGGTCGTCAACCCGCGCACTCTTTCGGCTCTTCGGCAGCAGCGGTTCGAGCAGCGCCCATTCCTCGTCGCTCAAATCAAATCGCATGATCCACCTCCGCGCACGGTGAATCATGTTCGTCTAAATTATTCAATCATTTATCTGGGTACAGACCCTAGTGTGGAGGATATATTGGAAGAACATATAACTAAACGTCTTTCATTTCAGGGGCGCGAGTTTGCGGTTCGAGGCGCGGGAGACATTTTTAAGCATGTCGCAGATGGTCCGTATGACGACCCAAATACCAAGGTCATCCTACGATATATGCCGAAAGGCGGCATATTGGTCGATATAGGGGCGAATATCGGACTGATCTCGTTAGGCCTAGTGGCGCACGCAGCCCACATTTACGCGATCGAGCCGGGCGAAGAGACATATGAATTTCTGAAAACAAATGTAGCTCCGTGCCTCAATGTCACCGCGTATAAATTGTTGGTCGGGCAGAATGGCGCAAGCAAGACGTTTCTTTTCAATAGCGCAGACTCAAGTGGCTCAACGTCAGTCGCGAAGGAGGCGGATTTCTCGGCCCATTCTAATCTTGTGCCGACAACTTATACGGCGGTTAGCCTCGATAGTTTCGCTGCTAACATCGAACGCATTGATTTCATTAAAATAGACACAGAAGGATCAGAAATTGAGATTTTAAAATCAGCGGAGCAAACAATCGCTCGCCACAAACCGACGGCGCTTATTGAGTTTAACGCGCATACGCTTATGAACTTTGGTGATATCAACCCACCTCAGGCGCTCGCCTTCATACGATCAACGTGGCCTCACGTATATCGGGTTGAGAACGATGCCAGTATTTCACCTATCCGCGACAGTTATGCATTTATGTATGAAAACGTGCTTCAAAGGGGCTGTGTAGATGACCTTCTTTGTTCTTTCACACCGCTAGGCGATTAGGCGGCGAGCGAGCTGAAATTGTACTACTGTCCGAATCTTATATGTTTATTTTATTCCCACTATCCATTTTTTCGAACTCATTTTTTCACGATGCTCGCTCTAAAAGCCCCTTTTAGTTCACGATGCCTCCTACCCTACTGAATGGCTCGCATGCGGCAGTCGTTTAACACGGCCGTTAGCGTATCTTCAAATGGATGTTTCGGTTTCCAGTTGAGCAACTCGCGGGCGCGTCCGGCATCGCCGATAATAATGGGAAGGTCGCCCGGGCGCTGGCGCAGCGGATCTTGCTCGACGGAAATTTCAACCCGACTTTCCGCTACGAGGCTCGCAAGAAT
>DATJAL010000058.1 GCA_035516255.1 Chitinivibrionales bacterium
TCGTAGCGGCGCGAAAAGGTTGGAAATGAAAGACAAGCATCTTTGGATTCTCGTGCCGCCGTTTTGCGGGCTGGCGTTTTTGTTTATTTTCTATTGGCACGAGCGGTGGTCGTGGATGCGGTGGATTGGCGCGGGGATGATTGTCGCCGGGTTCGCGTTTTGGACCGTCGCGCATGTGCAGCTTGGGGCGTCGTTTACGGCGAGCGCGCAGGCGCGGAAGCTTGTTACACGCGGGCTTTATTCGCGGATCCGGAATCCGATTTATGTGTTTGGATCTATTGGCATCGCTGGGATCTTTTTGTTCTTGCAGAGGCCTTGGTTGTTGCTGGTCTTTCTGGGGTTGATCCCCATGCAGATTTTTCGTGCGCGGAATGAAGCGCGGGTTTTGGAAAATGCGTTTGGGGAAGATTATCGGGAGTATCGGAAGAAGACTTGGTTCTAACGTGATGATTTTCCGCGGTTGAGTGGGAGCGTTGATCGGGAGGCGAGGTCGCCGGAGGGCGCGTCGATTGCTTCGCAATCGCATAGCGATTGACCGGCGCCCCTACGGGATGGACTTTTTGGTTTGGTGGGAGGCAAATTGGCATGTTGAGGCCTCACCTCTGAAATGGTGAGTTACATGCATTGCACATTAAAATTATTGCGGAGCAGATTGGTTCCTGGAGGATGGCGTGAGTGATGTAGCTGATTTTCCTTACGAGACGCGGTTGAATATTTTGTATAAGCCGCTGGAAATTGTGGATGAAAAGGCGCTCGCGGATGCTTGTGAATATAAGTGGTACAACCAGACTTTGTGCCAGGTGAACGCGTCGGTGGTGCGGATCGGCGTGTTCCAGGGTGAATACCATTGGCACAAGCATGAGGCGGATGATGAATTTTTCTATGTGGTTGAAGGACAACTTTTAATCGATCTCGAGGGGCGGACGGTGGAATTGGCGCCGCGGCAGGGATTTGTGGTGCCGAAGGGCGTTGTGCACCGGACGCGGGCGCTGCAGCGGACGGTGGTCTTGATGTTCGAGAATGCTGGGATTATTCCTACCGGGAATTAGCAATGGTTGTGCGGGCTTAATTCTTACTAAGCCGACCTGAGCCGGCAACTTGAGGTGGCAAAAAGCGTGAAAATCCCGTAAAATTTAGGTTTGACTCGATAGAGCTGGCCCCACCTGAGCGGGTCTGCCGGGAAATGCGAATATGAATCCTATACTTGCGAAAGCACAACATGCGCAACTGCGCAAAGACTTGCCGCACTTCCGCCCGGGCGATACGGTGCGGGTAAACGTGCGATTGAAGGAAGGCGATAAAGAGCGCGTCCAACCGTTTGAGGGCGTGGTGATGCAGAGGCGCGGGGAGCTGGCGGGGGCGAGTTTTACGGTGCGGCGCGTGAGTTTCGGGATTGGCGTGGAGAGGATTTTTCCGCTGCATTCGCCGATGATCAGCACGATTGAGGTGGTGAG
>DATJAL010000059.1 GCA_035516255.1 Chitinivibrionales bacterium
ATATCAAGCGCATGGCAGATTATTGGCGAACTTGCGAATCGCGAAGCCGTTCACTATAAAAGTAGCGGCGCATTGTAGCAAGCACCAATCCCGGGAAGGTATTGCCTCTTTTGTCTTCTTCACGCCGGTCGTTCTTAAAATCCCTGAGCCGGTCCGCTCTGGTTTTATCTCTGAGTGATGTTCTTTCGCTTGTAAGGCCGGGACCGCGCCTTTTCGCGCAAACGCAAAATCCCACCACCGCTAACGACGCGATTGGGGCCACGTTCACCGATGTCGGCCGCGAAGCCGGCCTCAACGTGAAGACAATTTACGGCGGCGAGCACAAGAACAAATATCTTCTCGAGACCACCGGCTGCGGTGTCGCCTTTTATGACTATGACAATGACGGCTGGCTGGACATTTTTCTGGTGAACGGCTGGCGCCTCGAAGGATTTCCCGCCGGCCAGGAGCCTACGTCGCATCTCTTCAAAAACAATCGCGACGGCACATTCACCGACGTGACCGAGAAGGCCGGACTCGTTCATCATGGCTGGGGACAGGGCGTTTGCATCGGTGATTACGACAATGACGGATTCGATGATCTGTTCGTCACCTACTTCGGCAAGAATGTGCTTTATCACAACAACGGCGACGGCACATTTACCGATGTAACCGATAAAGCCGGAGTCGGTGGAAACGGGAAACGCTGGAATACGGGTTGTGCCTTTGTCGACTACGACCGCGACGGCAAGCTCGATCTGTTCGTTGCCAATTACATCGATCTCGATCTTGCGACCGCCCCCGTTCCGGAGTCCGGTCCGTGTCTCTACAAGGGAATCATGGTAGCTTGCGGGCCGCCGGGACTGAAGGGCGGGAAAAATATTCTGTTTCACAATAACGGCGATGGCACCTTCACCGATGTTTCTGATTCAAGCGGGATTTTGAACGCGAATGGAACCTATGGCCTAGGCGTGCTTACTGCTGACTTCGACAATGACGGCTGGCCGGATATCTATGTCGCCAATGATTCCGCGCCCAGCGCGCTGTATCAGAACAAAAAAAACGGCAAGTTTGAAGATATTGCT
>DATJAL010000060.1 GCA_035516255.1 Chitinivibrionales bacterium
TATCGACGGCGAGGTTTGGCACCTCGATGTCGGCTCATCGCATCCTGGGGCTGGAGAAGGTCCCAAGGGTTTGGCTGTTCGCCAATTAAAGCGGTACGTGAGCTGGGTTCAGAACGTCGTGAGACAGTTCGGTCCCTATCCACTGTGGGCGCTTGATATTTGAGAGGAGCTGTTCTTAGTACGAGAGGACCGGAACGGACGTACCTCTAGTGCACCAGTTGTCCCGCCAGGGGCACGGCTGGGTAGCTATGTACGGAATGGATAACCGCTGAAAGCATCTAAGTGGGAAGCCAGCCTCGAGATAAGATATCACGTGGGGTTTAACCCCCCTAAAGGATCCTTGAAGACTACAAGGTTGATAGGTCACAGATGCAAGGGCAGTAATGCCTTCAGTCGAGTGATACTAATAATCCGTGCGGCTTGGTGCTTTTTATTTACATCACAACGAAAGTGTGCTTCATTATCAGGATATATTCAAAGATAATCTTTGAAAAATTTCTGGTGGTTATTGCGCGGAGGAAACACCCGTTCCCATACCGAACACGGCAGTTAAGCTCCGCCGCGCCGATGGTACTGCATGGGCAACTGTGCGGGAGAGTAGGTCGCCGCCAGATTAAATTACGGGCCCTCGCTTCTGAGAAGAGACGGGGGTTTTTTATTTGGGTTCGATTGCCTAAAAGCGGTGATGGAAATTTTACGATATTGACAAAAAGGGCATGATGCTCTATATTCTTAGGCAAGGAGGAGCGTTTTAAAACCTTGACTACCGCAGGAAATAAAGCGGGAAAGGCGCAGATTGTCAAACAGTTGCTTTGGGGAATCCGAGGATGGTAGAAAAAGAAAATTCATATTAATATTTGGGACATTCACGTATTCAGGGAGGTATTATGCTCGCAAAATCTTCAAAGACAAAAAGCCCGGCCGTTTCGGCCGACAGAATTTTCCCCGGAATCTGGCGGAACACATGGACCCACGGCGCCGAATCCGATTTTGAGATATTTGAAATCAGGAACGGGGTCGAGTACCACATCCTAAAGAAGGAGAAGGTTAACGGCCGCTGGGTGCACGACCATCATCGTTTCAACATAAAAATCCTGGAAGTCAACGAAAAAGAGGTGTCGTTCTCAAAGCAGTTCGTCGGCGAGGACAGGCCGGAAATTGTCAACCGGCACATGAAACTGATCGGGCCCGGCAGGATCGAAGGAATAGAAAGCGACAGCGCGCAGGTGGTCTATACGAGGGAGGAATAGGCGGACGGGTGGGTCATGTGACCTTTGATCCAAAATAATTCTCCTCCGTGTTCCACGGCCGTTCCGGCCGTGTTTTTCCTGCTACAATCCATTCAAGCTAAAGTTTTTATTTCGGCATAGGAGATTAATTAGGTTATTCAAAATTTGGAATCTGGAATTTGTAATCTGATCTTTAAAATTTCCAGTGGTTGTTGCGCAGAGGATACGGCCGCCGACGGTACTGCATGGGCACCTTTCGCGGGAGAGTAGGTCGCCGCAAGATTAATATAAGGGCCCTCGCCTCTGTGGAGAAGCGTGGTATTTTATTTGATCTGCTTGACTAAAAGCGAAGAGAGAAATGTTGCATTATTGACAAAAACGCTATTAATCCGTATATTATCAGGTGAGGCCGAATGCAGTCAAAGTGCAAATGAAGGTGGTAAAAGGAGGAAAATAGAAACGTCCGTAAAGGAAAGCCACACATACTCTCAACCCACCAATGAAAAAGCAGATTTCCCTTAAAAGTATAAAATGGCAGTTTGCTACGGGAAATATCCAACACAGGATATTCGAAATCAGTTTACGTTCAAGAGCGGGAAAACCAAACAGAAACAAGGAGCTAATATGAAGATTTCACGCAGGTCGTTTATAAATTCCTCGGCGGCTGCCGCGGCGGCAATGGCATTGCCGGCCGGCTTCGCTCGGACAATACTCGCCGGCGATGCTTCGGAAAAAACGGCGTTTAAGCCCGGTCCGGGCAACAAATGGCCGGGACGGGTGGTCATCAATTTCAACAAGAACGCGGTTACACTCAACGGGATAAACCCAACCGCGGTACCGTCGGTCATCGGCGACATGGTCAACGCATCCATTCTAAAGCTCACCGGGCAGACCGCCGTTGGGGCAGCCTGGAAAGCGGTATTTCCTTCATCGCTCGCCGCGACGTCGACGATTGCCGTCAAAGTTCCCCTCGGATGCGCCAACAGCCTTATCGCGCCCCACTGGTCATCGGTCCGGGCCATCACCGACGGCCTGCAGCAGATGGATTTCAATGGGGCCAGGATCCCCGCCGCGAATATCACTATCTACGATATGCGGTGCCGCAATAATCTTTCCAATTACGGTTATACGGCCGCAAATTTCCCCGGCATTAAACTGGTGTACGACACCATGGGGACAGGTTATACCGATGGAGCGCGGGGAAGGCAATACGCAACGTCACTGCGCTCAACGTTTCTCATCAATGTGTTCCGCCCCGGCGGGCATGGAAAGGCTTATGAAGGGTTTACGCTTGGATTCAAAAACCATTACGGCTCCTATGAAGTGGACCATAATGAGGAGACCGCGCCCGGCTATCTCCGCGACATCAACGGCACCGGCGTCGTCTTTGACAAGACCGTGCTCTCAATCTGCGTGGGGATTTTCGGGGCGCAGGAGGCGTCGGGAAGCCCCCATTCGGCATCAGTCAATTATTACAATTACGCGTCCTCCATTGACGGTTCAATTGCCAATGCCATGGTCCCGCCGACGACAATAATCATGAGCACCGATCCCGTCACGGCCGAAATGCAGGCCATAAAGATGATGCGGCTCAATAAAAAGCCGGCGGCCGCTTTCGGCGCCAACGATATGCCTCGGTACCTGAGGGCCTCGGCAGGAATCACCGGCGCGCTGCCGGACAAGGCCCTTAATTTCGGCGTCATCGACGAAAAAAAGATGGACATCCGGCGGATCATCAACGGAGTTTAGAAAGCGCGCTCGATGGGGTGAGGAGCGTCGCTTCATTTATAACGGTGCGGCACGGATACCTTCGTCAGTGTGTAACCTTATCTAAGGATGCGCGGTATGGCTTATCCGGATCATTGGAGATGCCGATAATCCAATTTGAATAGTCAATATAAGGCGCCTTCTTTACGCAAGCTATAAACCTGTTAATCATTTCTTGCCTGTTCATGGGAGTATTCCCGGTTTCCAAATGATCTAGGAATGCTCGGCACTCCATTTCGATCTTATAATGACACTCCCGCATTCTGCCATAGCAAGTAGTCGCTTAATTATCGATAATATTGACTTAATCCGATAAGGACGAGTTTTCCTAAAGAAAACATTTTTTTATTGGCCATTGCATCTTCGCCCATGTTTTAATAATATTATGGATGGATTAAGGTAACGGATGAATACGGTCCCCAACGTTGCGTGTCATACATAGTTCTTAACTTGCATGCCACACTTTAACAAAAACATGAAAGATGTTTTTTATGCGTCAGGTTGTTACCCTTTTTCTTATAGCGGCATCATTTTCCATTTATGCCCAGGAGACGAAGGAGATAATCAGTTCAACTTCCAAAACACCCGGGCATGTTTTTACCGACCAAGGTAGTATTTGGACAGGCGGCAATATCACTTGGGCAATATCAGGACATCGCTTCTGTAAAGAGGCTGTTTCGGGAATTTCTTGTCTCTGACGCCTTGACCGCCGCGGCAGGAAATTCCTATTTTACCCTTTCCCCACGGAAAGGATAATTGCTCATGAAAAGAGCTTTCTTCCTCTTGGCGTTTGCGGTCATCTTGTGCGGATGTCAATCTTCAAACAATCCGCCCTCCGCAATCGGCTTGGCCGACACCGTCACGAAGTGGGACACGGCCGCTACTGGCATCAGGCACGCCAGCGGCGGGTTTCATTCGAGGGACGGGCTTGCGCTGTACTTCCAGGCATGGGAACCTATCGACACCATGCGGGCCGTGGTTTTTCTCATCCACGGCGTTGCCGAACACGGCGGACGCTACGCAAGGTACGCGTCAATGTTTTGCAGTAAAAAGTACGCTGTTTCCACGTTCGATCTCCGGGGGCACGGCAGATCAATGGGCCAGCGCGGCCATTTCCCGTCGTTGGACGCCGCGCTGGATGACATTTCCCTGTTTGAGAAAAAAGTAAAAGGCATGTATCCCGGAAAGAAACTTTTTCTGTATGGGCATAGCCTTGGAGGGAACTTTGTTCTCAACTACTCGATCCGGCGAGGCACAAGCGCGGCCGGCGTGATTGCATCTGCGCCTTTTATCAAGACAACAACCGAACCGCCCGTGTGGAAAATGGCTCTGGGAAGGGTGATGAATGTGCTCTGGCCCACCTTCAGCATGCCTAACGGACTTGCTCTGGCAGATGTCACCCGCGATTCGCTCACCAAGCTTTCGATCAAGAACGACACGCTCGTGCAGAATCGAGTCTCTGCCCGCTTCATTGGTATGTTCGAAGCGGGCGATTGGCTGCTGGCCAACGCCGACAAGATGAAGTATCCGTTGCTTCTGATGCACGGCGATGCGGACCGCATCACGTCCGAACAGGCAAGTGCGCATTTCGCCCAAAAGGCCGGTCCCGTTTGCACGTTCAAGGTATGGCCCGGATTCTATCACCAGATTCACGATGAACCCGGCAGGGAAGCAGTGTGTGAATATGTCGTGTCGTGGATGGATTCGGTGGGGAAGTGATTCCCTACGGGTGCCCTGTATGAAAAACTATCCATGTGTTACTGCAATGTCGGCTTTGCTTAGAATTCTGGCGGTTTTTGCGCATGGGCGCTCTGTATAATCTTTCAATGAAACTAATAAAGTACCTCCGTGTCGTCCCGGCCGTGTTTTTCCCGGCAGCACTTACTTGCCCCCGACGTTGCATTTAGTATTTTACTTTAAACGCCGTGCATCGCTGGAAACTGTTTAGAGACTATTTTGTTTTCTACGGACCTGAAATTTAACTTTGGAGTTGCGAAAATGAATAGAAAATTTGCTGTCATTCTTCTAGTCATGTGCACCATCGCTTGTTCATTTGTTTTTGCTCAAAACGTTAATAAAAAAACGGAGAAACCCAAAAAGAAATCGGTTCTCATCGTTAGAGATTCCAGCGGCCTGGAAATTGCCGTCACCAGAATATTGAACGATAGTCTCTCAAAACTGGGATGCCGTGTAAAGGAAGCCGAGCTCTCAAACATAAAAAAAGAAAACGCGTCATCGTATAAGATTTCAATAGTATTCAGCGCAATAAAGGCCGGAAACGAAGTTGACCCCCGGATACAAAATTTTATCTCCTCCAAGGCCGACACCCTTTCAAAAGTCTTTTTGTTCACGGTTTACGGCGGTCTCTATGACGAACAAGGCAAAAAGGTTGATGCGACGACCGAAGCAACCAAGGCGCTCCATCCGGATTTGATTGCACGTCAAATATTGCGGTCGGTAAAGCCGGCCGTGTTGCCTCCGTGATAACCTCCGCTCATTCGTTTTTCCCAAAGATTTACAGGCGAAATTCCGAACAAAATTGACAAGTGCGTTTGGAATACCTATATTCTCCCATGAAGCCGTTCTTCAAAATAGATGCTTATCACCCTGCAAAAGGAGGTCGCTGTGTCTCTTAAAAAGATAGTCACCGTTGCAGCAGCGTTGATCGTGCTTGCGGGATGCGGAAATCCATTCATGCTAAAAATCGAAACAAAACCAGATATGCATGCCAACGCTTCCAAGGCGGCACTGGTAATTTACCGCAGCACTTCGTTCGGACCCCGCATGCCGGTTCACAACTTTATCGACGGGAAGTATATCGGGACAACGGTGGGGAAGTGCTTTTTTATCTCCAAGGTCGACCCGGGGTCGCGCTACGTGGTCGGTGATGCAGAAAACAAGGCTTGCGCGAAAATCAATTTCGAAGCAGGCAAAGTGTATTATCTACAGCAAATTCTCTACTTCGGGTTCAAGTCCGCACGCACTGGATACAGCGGATCGAATCCGAAAGATTTTGAAGATCAGCTGAAAGAGGGGATGGATTATATCGCAATCAATCCGGCGGAAAAGGCCCCGATGCTTAATGAAGGGGACTATAAGCAGACCATCGCCGATTTTGAAAGGGAAGACAAAGAGGACCCGTCAAAGCATAAAGACACCGATTCGTTGCAGGGATACTGATCAGTGCAATTTTTTTGTGGAACAGGTGTCCTGAAATTCCAGGGTTTTCCCCCTCCGCGCCTGCCGGCGTTTCGCTGACGGGAACGGTCACCACCATGGAAATTTCCTGGCAGCCGGTCTCGGGCGCGACCTCTTACACCGTTTACGACACCAAGGACGGCACGACTCCCACCGCGCCAGTTTATCAAATGTCAATAAATGCCAAGCCGAACGAGGACAGGCGGTGGGTTCTTCTCCCGGCCCTCATGCGCCTATCACGCCGTCCGCGTGTCCTTGTTTTGACAAACAAACCTTTCTGCCTTAAGCTATTTTCAACGGCGCACCCCGGCAGATTATTTAAAAAGGCGGTCGCATCATGCGGTTCCGTTCCTTTCAATCCGGCGTTCCACTTCTTTCCGTGACTGCCGCTCTCATTCTCTTTTCATGCACACCGCACCGCGTCGTGAAAACCGTTGAACAGGCGCCGTCACTCTGCGGCAACACCGACCTGCCGATCTGGTCCCCTCTCACCGATTTCGACGCCATGGCGCTCGGCGGCGAGGAAAAGGCGCGGGCAGGCGATCCCGACGCGCTGCTTGCGCTTGCCCTGTTCGCTTCGGGCGATGTGCGCGACCAGGCGACCTGGGAGGCGTATCACGGCCGTGTTCTTACTTTTGTGGAAAAGGTGCGTCGTGACGCGGGCGGGGACACTTCGGATTACGGCCGCGGCAAGGTTCTTTTCGACGGCGTGTGCCGCGAATTTTTCAGGCACCGCTTCGTCGATGACGAGCTCAAGGGATACGATTTCGCGCAGTCAAAGCTTTCCGGGGTGTTCGCGTCGGCGAAATTCAACTGCGTCAGTTCGGCGCTCCTGTACGTGGTTTGCGCCCGCTATTTGGGCCTGAATGTCAACATCGCGGTCATTCCTTCCCACGTGTTCGTGCAGCAGACGTTGCGGGACGGGAGAAAAATAGACATCGAGACCACCGGCAAGCAGGGATACGATTTCAAGAACGACAAGAGCTCGTTTGAGCGCTACGACGGGAACTGGTTCAAGGCGCGCGGCCTGGTGATGCCGACGTTCGGCGACTATACAAAACGCGAAATCATTTCCCCGCTCGAGGCGGTGGTCCGCAACATGATCAACCAGCACACCGAGGCGGGCAGAATGGCCGACGCCGACCGCTACCGCCTGCTCGAGGCCATGGGGTTTTGCTATCCCGGCGTAAAGGAATATGAACACTGCCGCCTTGTCGCGCTGTACAACGAAGTGATAGAATTGCAGCGGACGGAGGACTATCCGTCAATGGCGCGGTTCTTTAAGAAAATGGCGCCCGTGGTCCATGCGATCGATTCGGTCAGCGGAAGCGACACGTCGTTCGGCTACATGGTCGCTTCGCTTCGGCTGAGTCATGCCTTCGCGATTTTCAAGACCACGGGCGCTCCAGCGGCGGCGGACACCGCCGCCGACATACTGGCTCATGCCTCCGACGCCCTGCCCGACTATAAAAAGCTCGTCAACAACATCGGCGTCATCGTGCAGCTGATCATTGATAAAGGCACAAAGGAAAACAGGTTCGAGGAGTCAGAGGCGGTCGCACAGCGGTTTTCCCGCTATCCCGACCTCCTGCCGTGGATGCGGTATCTTGAGTCGTATATTTACGGAAGCTGGGCGGCGCGGCTCTGGCCTCAAAAAGACTGGAGCACGGTGATACGGCTTTTGCAAAAGGCAATTTCGCTTTCGGTCAAGGACGAGGACCGAAAGGCCCTGGTCTCAAACATCAAGGGCGCATATTACAACTGGACCGTGGAACTGTATAACGGGAAGAGGCTTGCGGAATCGTTGAACCTGCTCGAAGCATGCGAGAAAGATTTCGGCCTTGACGGCACCGCCATTGAGCTTAAGAAGAGAATAGTTGCGGCGATGAGCCAATAAAAACGTTGAAGCGGGGCTGCCCGCAAAGGCTCAATCCTCCAAAGTCCGATATTTCGTGTTTCCTCCCTGGCGAAATAAGTGAGGGTCGCTGCCGAATTTGCAAATCTTGGAACCCATTTTCCATTATGGGAAACTTGCCAATAAAAGTGACTTTACTTGGGGCGGACACGGCATAAAATCGCTACAAGCCTGATCGGGCAAATAACTGAACAATTTTACCAATATCTTCCTCTCGAGATAATTATCCCACCCAGGTGCTTGCGGATAGCTGCCTTGATCATTTTCCAACATGACGTCCCGGAGCGTTCTGTTTTCGCCGAGGCGCTCACCGGTTCGGGGATCCGTGAGACGCAGGCGATTACGATTCGTTAGAGAATTGTTAAAGGGCTCCTGCCAAACGCAACCATTGGGACTTCCCCCCGGGAATTAATCCGTGTCAATCCATGGATCTGCGGATCCGCTTGTTGAGCCGCAAAAATACCAATCATAGTGACCGTCATATTAAGACTTGACATAATGACCAAAAATGCATATATTTTGTATCCCCATTAACCGCGCGTCGGGCAATTGAAGGGATTAAACGAGAAATAAGCGAAACGCCGGCCATCTATCTCCATGAAAAAGCTCACCCGCAAAAAGAAATACCGTTCACAGGGAAAGGACCTGCAGATGATCAACTCAACAGCGTGTCTGCCTTTCCGGGCATTGGTCCGGATAATCTTGGTAGCAGCCGTTGCGCTCGCCCTCGGTTGCAGCGGCCAAAAAAGCGGCGCTGCGATAACGGGACCGACGGCTACCGGATCAACCCAGAACTTGATAGTCAATGGAAACGCCGAAGCCGCCGCCGGATCGATCGACGGAACGCCTGTTACCACGCCGGGCTGGGTTTCTCAGGGCGAAGCAACCGCGGCGCAGTATGGAATCAACTTATGGCCGGCGCTTACCGACACCGGCCCCGCGGACCGCGGGTTGAACCTTTTTTCCGGCGGACAGGACGACTCTGCGTCTTCGCTCACCCAGGCCATCGACGTGAGCCGTTATGCTTCTTCCATTGACAAGGGCCACGTCACGTATACCTTATCGGGCTGGCTGGGCGGATATGATGGCCAGGATGATAACTCAACGGTGTCCGTGACTTTCAAGGACGGCCAAGGCCACGAACTCGGCACGGGGAGCATCGGGCCGGTTCTGGCAAGCGACCGTTCAAACCAGACCGGGCTCCTGCCGCAATCGTCCGAGGGCCCCGTGCCCGCGAAAACACGAACAGCGACCGTTGAAATCCTCATGATCCGCACTGATGGCACTAACAATGACGGCTATGCAGACAACCTGTCGATCGTGTTTAACGGCATTGACTCAACGTTGCTGGGTTCGGGCGCTCTCCTTAAAACGGGGGCGGCGCAGTTGCCGATCCAGGCGCCCACGGCTCCGTGAGGCAAAGAGATGAGGAAGGTTTCAATAGCAGGCGATCTCGGCGGAATGGTGCCACCATTTACAAGAAAGAGGCGATAAATGAGGAATAAAAAATTCATGGGGATGATCTGGCTCGCGACGGGCATCATCGGCGCTGCATCAGGTCAGAACGTGATTCAATCGGACCTTTCCGGCACCGTGACCGATGCCAACGGTAATCCGCGCTCCGGAGCAATCGTCATGCTCGTAAATGCCGGGTTGATTGACTCAACGGATGACAACGGAAATTTCACGCTCCAGGGCGATGTCGGCGTGCGGCACCCCGCTTCTTCGGTGATTGCGAAAAACGAAGCCGCCATACGTGGCAACAAGCTCTTTTTCACCATTCATTCTGTCAGGACGCCGGTTGCGGTTGAGCTGTTCGATTGCCTCGGCAGGATGCTTTACAACATACCGCCCGCGGATTTCTCGCCCGGCAGCCATTTCATCTCGATCGTGCCTCCCGCGTCTCCCGCGATGGCCGTGAGCGCCATCGCCCGGGTCTTCATCGGGCATGACGCGATGATTTTCCGTTTTCCAGGCCTTGGCTCCGCGCCCGCGCAAGGCGCGCAGGTTCCGGGCCGTCCCGCGCAACTTTCAAAGACGCTGGCCGTGGTCGACACGCTGCTGGTGTCGGACTTCAATTCGATGACCGTGAGGGTTCCTCTCACCCAATATGTCGCGTCCGCGCTCAACGTCACCGTTCCGGACGACAATAGAACCAACGAACTGATTCTCAACGATGTCATCGTGATAGGAGGCGCCGGCAATACGGTGACTCGATCGACCGACGAGATCTACCGTGCGCCGGGAGGGGATTCGGGCACCACCCTGTCGTTCTTTGGAACGCGAACGACCGAAGCGCCCGATTTCGTGGACGTCGATTACGTGCAATTCACGAATCCAAACGGCCAGTGGCCCTACCGGATCGTTTACAGCCGCGAGTTGCTTCCGATCAACTGGTCCATCGACTCGTTTACCATCGTCGTCACCGCCAACGGCGAAGACAGCATCAATCCCTATCAGGTGGTGCACCTGTTGTACGGCGCCGACACCGTGACCGACACCTTCACCCTGTGCCTGTACCCGGGCGACCTCCACGTGCTGCTTGGCAAATGCAAAACGGCGGTCCCCGCTTTCGACACCATGCCGGTCCACGCTTTCTTCGCCTCAAACGGCATCAACCAATACAACGATCTGCTGCGCCTGGCATACACCCGGTCGGCCAACACCGCGTATTACCGGTACCTGTGCGTCGTATTCTCCACTGCCCAGGCGTGCATCGAGATGACAAGGGTCTTTCCTTCGCATTTTGCCAAGGTCAAGCGCTCCCTGGCCGCGGCAAAGAGAAGCGGCGAGTTCGGCCCCACCACCATCGCGGAAGACCTGCTGAAGACGATGCTCAAGAGCGTGCTCAAGGAAATCGCCCGCGACCTGCTGGCAAAACCGCCCTCGGGGATCGGCGCCCTGCTCTGCGAAGGCGCGGATGACAACTGGGACGAATGCAAATACCAATACGTGCCTTTCCAGGGAACCGCCACCGGCTCGGTCCCGCCCGACGCGATAACCAAGTGCATGAGCATTTGTTCGTGGGTGACGCTCGCGTGCTTTACGAACATTTGCATGCCCATGACCCTTGAAGAGGCCGAGGCCGGCGACATCAAGCAACAGCTCGCGAATTTCGATCAGCAGTACTTTGGGGGCATTTTCACGAGCAGCGGTTTGTTGAAGACGGCAAAGGTAAAGAGACTCCGGTAATTATTTATTCGGCCGGAATAATTTGAAGCTCCCGCCTCCGGGAAGAGGCGGGGGCTTTTATTATGGATCAAGAGTGGTAAGTTGCCGTCGGATTACGTGAGGACCCTTCCGGAGTAAACAATCCGTAAAAAGATGCCCCGATCCACGGGCTCGGGTATTTTGAACCTATGACCGGCAAGAAACGACAGTAATAACGAAGCGCGACGGTCGCCCGCGGGATTTCCAATTTGTTTAAGCGTTCGCGTCCATAAAAACGCCAATTGATTCTCAGAAGGGAGAGGTCATGGATAATCGAGTCAAAATTTCTCTGATGGTATTTGTTTTCGCCGCGTCCCTGTTTTACGTCGATGCCGCGGGGACGACGGATACGCTGTTCCAGCGTTTGAGCCAGACGCCGATAGGTCAAATGTCGGACCCGGAATATGAATATTTCCTCAAAATCCACGGGCGGCACGGCAGCGGTGACCGTTGTAACGATTTCCAGCTCAATGAAATCCTCAAGTCGAGGCCCACCATCGCCTCGATGACCGGCAACGAGGCCCGGTACTTTGACAACATGGTGTACGAATGCGAAAGCATCAATCCCTGCACCCTACCGCAGTTTGTTGCCCTGCAGAAGAAAGACACCGCAACCATGTCAAATGAGGAGTACTTTCAGTTGACCGAACTCAGGGAACATTGCGCAATCTACATGGAGAAATATCACCCGACCAGGGACCAGACACGTGTGAAAATCGGGTTCACGGTGCTGACCGCGGTTGTTATCATGCTGGGGATTGTGGTAGGAATACTGGTCTATCAGGTAAACGGCCCCGGAGGAAGGTAACAATGGTTTGCCTCATTACAGGCTATTGTGCATGAAAGCCTGCCGCCCCAAAAAAATTAATAAGCCCTCCGCCTTAGAAAAGAGGCGGAGGGCTTTGTTTTTTTTAGTCATTATAAGGAACAATCGCAAATTTAACAATATTGACAAGAAGGACATCAAATCCGTTACGGTCCTGTGAATCGGGGCGACCGGTGCTTGGTGAAAGGAAGGAAATGCTGCATAGAGGCAAGCGTGAGTCCCGGATGGATTTAGGGATGGGGGAAAAGGGCAATTCGTGACGATTATTGACAAAAACACGCTGAGGAAAATATAATTGTTACATCGGTGCCGCAGGCGGCGTTGTTACAAGGAACGGGCAAGGTGATGGCGATTTTTGCCGTGGCCGGGAATTATACAATCAATTGACCATTTACATCATCTAAAGGAAGCATATGAGACGCATCGCAAACATGCTGGGCAAATGGCAGCTTCTTTTCATGATCGTCTTCACTATATCAGCGGGCGCCGCCAAAGGGTTTCCTTCGCAGGAGGGTGAGCTGTCGGCAGGAGCCAAACGCATCGACCTCCAGGCGCTCAATGCAAAATACTGCAACGCGGTCGTGCGCATCGAGTCAACGCCCGTCGTGAACATGGAGGAGACAAAGCTCAATCCCCGCAAAAGCGAATCTTACACCGGAGGCGACGACGTCGGTGCACATGGAAGCGGTTTTTTCCTCAACGACAGCGAGATCGTGACCAATGCGCACGTCGTGGAGGACGCGCGTAAGGGCAGCATCCGCATCAAGACGCCGGCGTCGGGCAACGTCACCTTTACCGTCGACGTGATGGGCGTCGGCGGAAGCGGGTCGGTGGACCTTGCGGTGCTCAAACTGCCGCAGGACGAACGCATGCGCTATCACAAACACACGGGGTTCGCGGCGGTCCCGTACTTGACATTTGGCGACTCCGACTCGCTGAAACAGACCGATCAGCTCGCCATTTTCGGGTATCCCACCGTCAGCGATGAATTGAAAGTGATACAGGCCGAGGTGACGGGGCGGCAGTACCAGCACGAGGGGCTGCAGGATTTTTACAGCAACCACCAGTACATCGAGGTCGGCCCGGGCGGCGTCGTGCAGCCGGGAAACAGCGGCGGGCCCGCGCTTGACGCCACCGGCAAGGTGGTCGGCATCCCCGCGCTGGGAGACTGGCAGGGCAATCAGGGCTGGCTCATCCCCATCGCCATTGTCCGCGAATTCATCGGACGCATACGAAACAACCAGGCCGGAAGCGTGGGTCTGCACATTCCGATGCTCGGCGTCGTTCTCTCCAAGAACTCGACCGGCACGCTCGTGCTCGCGGGCGCTCCGGAGGAGGTCGTGCTGTTCGAACTGGGCGTCATCGTACGCGAGGTTTTTCCGAAAAGCATGGCGGAGGCATGGGGCCTCAAGGCCGGCGATATCATCGTGGGGTTTGCGAACAAGCAGCGGAAAATCTGCTGCGCGCTTGACTTTGAAGGGTACCGCGTGTCAACGGGGAAAATGTCCCGCTGGCCGCAATCGAAGGACGGGGTTTCCAACAGCAATCTGGCGAAGATCCATTTGATGGAGATGATCTTCACCAGTTCGATCGGCGACGAAATCACCCTGTGGTATGTGCGGCCGTGTTCGGGCGTCCCTACGGGGGACAGCCTGCGCACCATGACCAACCGCGTCATGCAGGACATGATATCCTCGCTGCCGAACATGGGATTGTATGAAAAGCCGGAATATGAATATTGGGGCGATTTCGTCACGCAGAATTTCAACGAGTTTAATGTCCGCATGTTCAATGTCCCTGTTCCCGAAATCGTCGCCGGGGGCGTATTGGTGACGTATGTGGAACCCAACAGCCTTGCCAGTCACGCTGGATTGGAAATGTCGAAACGCTTCGGATACGGCATGTTCGGATACCACCGATATCACGGCGGAATGCGGGGAGCCGAACGCTGGTATATCGTCGAGAAGGTTGATGGTAAGCCGGTGGCGGACCTGAAGGGATTCAGCGCCACCCTGCGCGAAGCCGAAAAAGGGTTTGTCGCGCGTCAGGGCGCGCCGGGCTACCGGCCCGAGCGAAAACTGCTCTATCGCGAACGTTATGTCCAGCTCGGCGTGCGCACCAACACCGACGAGGGAAGAATACTGCATTTCGACGCGACGTTTCCCATTGACGAGGCAATGGAATACAGCGGGGCGGGGAAATAATTGTTGACGGACGGCAATTGAAGAAATAGTGACGGTTGCACGAAAGGTGTTTTTCTGAGCGAATTTCGGCACTATTCCATTCGCCCTGAGCCTGTCGAAGGGTGAATAAAGAGCTTTTCAATACCTTGCTAACGGAGAATGAAGATGAAAAAATTACTTGCTCCACTGCTCTTATGTGCCGCATTGCTTGTCTATGATGGCTGCACGAGCGAAGGATTATCCGACCGGTTGTTCGGAATCGCAGGCATAACGTTTGACGCAAAAGACAGCACGGTTCTCAAGGGGACATCCGTCACATTGACGGATTTTTGGGGTCATCTCAAGAACCCTGTTCCTGATGTCAACACGGTCAGCGACTCCACGGGTCATTTTTACATTAAAGTTGATATAGGTATCTATGTGATCAAAAATCTGTGGGGGACAACCACCTATGAGGCGGACTCATGCAGAGTAATTTTTTCCAAACCGGGATACCGCAATGACTCGATGGTTCTCAGGGGTGCCTCCAACTCTTTGGACACGGCAGGCAGAAACCCACCAGATTCAATCTACCTTTAGAGAGATTACTACTCCATTTCCACCGTTATTTTCGCGATTTCAAAGCCGGTAATTTTTTTGCGTTGACAAGCATCGCAGCTAACCTTATTTTTTCCAGTAAGGCAGGCGGTGGCGGCCGTTCAAAGGAAGGCTTGACAAATTGCATTTGTAAAGTGACCCCGCCGTTATGTAAAGCGCATCCTGCGACGGTGCGCAACTTTTTTCGTGTTTTTTGGAAAAAATGCTGTAAATTTCTTTATAGGACGAGACTTTAGCGTTTAAGACGGGGCGAGACAACAAAATCTTATTCCATATCTTTACTTGAAGGGGGAGTTTTATGAAAAGGTTTCTTTCCGAGTTGGCGCTGTTGACCGTTCTTTTAATTCCGTTCGCCGTTTCTGCCGATACAACCTTTACCTGTCCGGAATGTTTTCCCGCAGTTGCTGATACGTGGCCTCATACCGGTAAATATGGCGCAGGCACGCGGCATTACTTCATGCACAATTACTGGCATAAAGATCTCACCGTTCACGTGAACGGCAACGGCGGCGCCGGTTGGACAAACCTCACCTTCACGCTGAAAATCGGGCACGACACAATCATTGAGATCCCAAATGGCTGGGCATCTGCAAGAATCTGGGGCCTTTGGGATCCCAAATATGCCAATGGGCCGTTTACCCTCGCCGAAATCACGTCGCATGCCGGCTGGGGGTGCGATTGGTATGATGTAAGCCTGGTTGACGGATACAACCTTCCCATGTTGTATTATCCGCTGCCGGGAACGTTCCCGCCCGATAATCCCAAACTGGACTCGACCTACGGCCGGCAGGGATGGACGTGTGGAGGGGAGGATGACTGCACAAAAGACCTGTATCTGACCGCACCGGCGTCAATGTTGAATTTGGATACCATTAACGGCGTACTCGACACCAACGGGTTTTATTGCAGTGGTGATGTTGGTTCACCCTGCGCTGCTCTAAAAAAGGCTGCTTGTCCAACTTCGTACAGTTATCCTTACGACGATCCTCACAGCCTGTTTACCTGTCCATCGCCGACCGTGAATGCCGCAGGCACCGCGGTCGGACCAGACTATATTCTTGATTTCGGACTGCCGCCGACCTCTCTTGTTGACAACAACAAGAAGCTGGCGATAAACCGTACTATTCTCGGGAACGCATCAATTACAATAACCAGGAATAAAGAACTGAAATACCTCTATGGCGGACAAGGACCCGCGTGGCTGGAAATCTATTCCTGTTCAGGAAAACTGATGCTTCGGACCGCGGTCAACGATTATGGAACCATTGCCGTTCCGCAGCTGAACAGAGGCGTGTATATTGTTTCTCTCAAGTCGGACCGTGTGCTGGCGACAAAGCAAATGCTGGTTTCGCGGTAAAAAGGCCTATAGAGTAAGTGTCGGCGTGATTGCAAATACCCCCGCTTCCGAATAGAGGCGGGGTTTTGTTTTTCCGCTCTTGCAGCCTGGGCACGTTCTTATTTGACAAATACCTACGTAAACTTTATATTTTCGATTATGGCATGCCGCTGGAAATGGAGAAAGGCGCGCTGGAAAACGCCGGAAACGTTTCCGGCATAAATAAAGGAAAAACGGAAAAAGTCGCAGCTGTCAGGAACGATGGACAACTTTTTTCCATATTTTTTAAAGAAATACTGTAAATTTCTCTATGGGCCAAGACTTCGGCGCCTAAAACAAGACAAGAAAATGAAATCCACCAATTCAATTTCTTCAAAAGAACGGGAGTTTTTATGAAAAGGTTTTTTTCTGAGATACTGCTGCTGGCCGTTGTCCTGCTTCCGCTGGCGGTTTCCGCCGCCGTCGATACAATCGTGCCATGTTCGGAATGTTCTCCGGCAATAGCGGATACCTGGCCCCATACCGGCCAATACGGTGCCGGCACACGGTATTTCTACTTGCATAATTATTGGCACAAAGACCTCACCGTCCGCGCGACCGGCAGCGGCATGAGCTTTACTTTTCCGCTTAAGATCGGACATGACACGATACTTCAGATTCCAAACACTTGGGCATCGGCAAGAATCTGGGGATATTGGGACCCTAAATATCAAAACGGGCCGTTCTCTCTCGCCGAGATCAACATGGACTCAAGGACCGCCGCAAACTGGCATACCGATTGGTACGATGTGAGTCTCGTTGACGGATATAACCTGCCCCTGTTGTTTTATCCGCTGCCGGGAACGTTCTACCACGACAGCGCCGCGTTGGACGAGGCGGTGCAACGAACTTCCCAATTTACTTGCGGGGGCAAGGGTGATTGCGTTACAGACTTGTATTTGACCGTTCCGGCGTCCATGTTGAAGTTGGATACCATCAACGGGGTGCTCGACACCAACGGCATTTATTGCCAGGATAACACCCAGTGCCGTGCTCTGAAGAAGGCGGCTTGTCCCACCTCGTACAGTTTTGCCTTGGACGACCCCGCGAGCCTGTTTACGTGTCCATCGCCTAATCTTCCGGCTTCACTAGGGGACTATGCTAAGTATGGACCCGATTATGTCCTAGATTTCGGTTTTCCGCCCACGTCGCCCGTCATCAGCGACAACAAGCCGACGATGAATTACGCTTTCGTCGGAAATACGTCCGTCACGATAACGAAGAACAGGGAAGTGAAGTACCTCTACGGCGGAGGCGAACCGGCGACGCTGGAAATTTATTCCTGCTCCGGAAAGCTGGTGTTTCACGCCGCGGCCAAAGAATCCGGATGCATCGCGGTTCCGTACCTGAACAGCGGCCTGTACATTGTTACGCTCAAGTCTGCCCATATGCTGGCGACAAAGCAAATGCTGGTTTCGAGGTAAAAAAAACGGAATAATAAGTTCCTTGCTTATTGCAGTAAAACCCCGCTTCTGAACAGAGGCGGGGTTTTTATTCTTTGTAAATTCTCCGCGATGTTCCTGAGACGGTGCGTTCCGTAAACGTTGCCCGTTTCACGCGATGCGGTCCGCGGATGTTTTGAAGTCGGTGGGGGCGGCATTGCCGAAAGGCGTTTATGTGGCGACACCGGTTGACAACGGCAGGCGTCTGTCGCAGAAATTCGTGGCGGCACGATGGCGTCTGATGACGTAAGAAAAACGGGACGCTCCTGCTTATTTTGGGCAGAGAGCGCCCCGCCTGCTCAAACACGACCGTCACTCCCGTTTCGCATAATTGGCCATTCCCTGGAAATCAACGAGCACTACCGGCTCGTCGCCCACGACCCAGGCATCGTGGCCGCTTGACAATAGCGACAAATCACCGGCCTTGGACGTGAAATCCCTGCCGTCTTCCATCACGATTTTAAGGGTGCCGCTTACCTGGTACTGAAAATGTGGCGCTTCACAGAATTCCGTTTTCGCAACCGGCTTGACCGACGTGGACCATCTCCATCCAGGTTCCAGCGTGGCCCGCCCCACCGTACCGCCGTTGATGTTCAGTAATTCCAATTTTCCCTTTGGAAAAGTCCTTACTTCGTCCGCCTTGGCAAAGGCGCGCACTTGGGAGGTGTCTATTGCTGTTGTCATAATGCCCTCCTTGTTTAAAAATATGGATAATACAATAGTTGCATCGTAATTAAGGCGCTATTTTCGTGCCAATCTGCAGAGAAAATGCCGAAAGTTATTGATGAGAAAAAAAGGAGGGTCTTAATCGATTAATCAAAACAATTGGATTTTGAATTGATTTGGTTTTCTTGTTAAATCATTTTTTCACGATCAACTTTTACTAATTCGGCCAACGTAGAATTGGGCAATTATTATAAATGTTCCGTCACGTGGTTTTCAATTCTGTATTTTGATACAAGCGGCGGCATCGCTTTTATTGCCGCGAAAGCTGATCCGCCATCTGCACCGCCGCCGCGCTCAGCTTGTCGGCTTTCCCGCCGACCTCTTTCGTTGCGTGCGAAAGTATTTCGCCCGTGCGGACGCTCACGAGCCTCACCGTGATCACCCACCGCTGGCCGAGCCTTCCGATGCTGCCGATGAAAACAGCGTCGATGCTCAGCAGCCGTCCGATCTCGACCGCGCATTCCGCCGAACCGCACGCACCGCTGTTCTGGAATCCCTGTTCGCTCAGGATCTTGCTGATCTGCGAACGCTCCATCACTTTGAAAGTTGCGTCCGCCTGCAACTGATTGGTGAAGATATCGGTGACAACCGCGGAAACGCCGCTGTCGTCGCCGGTTGTTTCGAACCGCATGACCGCAACATTGCTCACGGGCGCGCGGGTCCGGGCCGCGGAAGACGGCGTCGGCGCGCGCGCCGCAGTTGCGGAGTCGGAATTGCCGTTCGACGCCGTTGATGCATAGGCCCTTCCCGAAACCGAAGCGCCGGTAACGCCCTTTTTCATGTCCAGCCACAGGATATGCGTCGCGCCCTTTGCCGCGGCGAAATGCAATGCCCGTTTCTTCGCAACGTCCAGGCTCAAGTCCTGGCCGGTGAGGCCGCCCCAGTGCGAATCGCCGGTCACGATGCCGAGGTCTTTACAGCCGCGGCATTGCGATTCGTCGGTGATCTCCACGATGGCCCGCTTGGGCAGCGACGGCGCGCATCCCGCGAAAAGGAAAAACAGGCATGCCGCGACGGCAAACTGAAGAATCCTTTGCCCGGTTGTTCTCATCCTTGATCCTTGCAATTGAGCATTGAACGGCCGCATAACATTATGGTTTCAAATAAATATAACTATTCGCCAGCGATCTTTTGGATTCTTCGAACAGGGCCGTTCCTGAAATTCCGGCGTTGTTTTTACGAGCGCGAAATCGTGCGTTGAAGGCGCGATCTGAATATTGTCAACCATCCCGTGCGGTTGGTATTTTAAACAATCCGGTGCAATGTCCGTAATTTTGATTAGTTGCCCGTCCCAAAGATAGCAAAAATGGTGTCATATGGATAGCGATATCATTGCCATTGCAGGCAGGCTGATCCTGGTTCTGCCTCTTGTGTGGCTGCTCGGATGTTCCCCGAACAAGCCCGTAAAGATTGTGCCGGATGAAACCCCTGCGGGCATGCGGAAAATCGCCGCGGCGGGGAAATCCTTTATGCAGGGCGCGAACGACTCGCAAAGCACGCCCGACGAACAGCCGGGCATGCTGAGCCGTTTCACGTATGATTACTGGCTTGATACCACCGAGGTGACCCAGGAGGAATACGCAAACGTGACCGGCTTGCAGCCGGTGCCGTTGACAAGCGCGTACGGCGTAGGAGGCCGGTTCCCCGTGTATGACGTCAGCTGGTACGACGCGGTCCTGTTTTGCAACCAGAAGAGCAAGCGCGCGAACCTCGACACGGTGTATGTCTATTTCGGCGCCCCCCAGAGCCAGGGCGGCAGCGTGTATGCGCTCAATGGTCTGCGCATCAATACCGGCGCCGGCGGCTATCGCCTGCCGACCGAATCGGAATGGGAATATGCCGCGCGTGAGGGGACGTCGGTGATTCCCTTTCCGCATCTTGCCGACAGCGCCGCGGCGCAGGCCTATGCCTGGTATTCCGCAAACGCAAAGGGTACTACTCACCCCGTCGCCGAAAAGCCGCCGAACGAATTCGGCCTGTACGACATGGCCGGCAATGTCTTTGAATGGACGCAGGATTGGAAATGCTTGTATACCGGAAAAAGCATCACCAATTCCTGCGGGGCGCCGTCGCCGGACCAGGGGTGCGAAAAGGTTCTTAAAGGCGGGTCGTTTGAGCACGGGTTGATATCGCTGCGGCCCTCGCGCCGCCAGACCACCTATCCGATGTCGCTGTCGGAATACGCCGAGTACATCGGTTTCCGCTGCGCGCTCGGCGCCATCCCGGGCCCATCGTACATTTCCTCCGACACTTCCGGAATCGTGACGAACGCCGTCAACCTGCTCGCCCCGTCCACCCAGCAGATCGTGGGCACGACGCGCGTGGAGGTCGCGTTTGTTAATGTGACCGACAATCTGCGCACCTTGTGCTACGTGGATTACAGCAATCCGATACCGGCCGTTTTCGAATTCAGGGATGTCTCTAATGTCAATGTTCCGTCCATTTCTCCCGACGGCAGGTATGTGGCCTATTGCACGGCCGGCGAGGGCGCCTCCGGCGCGGCGGGCATCTGCATCAGGAACCTGCTCGGCGGCACGCCGCTTAAACTTCCGTGCGACAGCGCATTTGCCCCCCGGTGGTGGGTGGACCCGGCCACGTGGGACACGTTCTTGGTGTTCACCACGTCGGCAATCGACAACACGCTGCCGGAATGGCCGCAGACCCAGACGCGGATGTGGCGGATCTCCGCGGGAGCCACGGTAGGCAACTGGCAACTGCTGAGCGGCAACGGCGGCTTTCATGGTGGACGGTCGGCGGACGGCAGGTACCTCGTGACCGGCTACCGGAGCCTTATCATGCGCGACCTTGCCGCCGCTACGGATCACCAGCTTTTCCTGCCGCCGCAAAACGGAAAACCGGCCGACGGATCCACCCAGGCATGCAACGCGTCGATTTGCACCGACAGCAGCTTCAGCGGCCGGTGCCTGTTTCTGGATTTCGGATGTCCCATTACAAGCGCGTTGACGGGAACGGTGTACGGGGTCCATCAATACATTTTTATGGCGGATATTACCGACTCGATTCTCAATTGGTACCGTTATCCGGACGGCGAAAGCTGCTGGCACAATGTTGAATGGTCGAATGATGCCCGCTTTACCATCGCGACCGCATGCAACGCCCTGGACATATCGCACGACGTTTACATCCTCAACCTGAATACGAAGGTGAGCCAGGAAATCATTTCGGGCACCACACTCGAGGAGCCGGCGCTGTGGATTGCGCCGGGATCCATCGCGCCGTCTTCCGTGAACGACTCGCTTGATCTGGACAGCCTGGGGCTCTACGACGTGCCCGCGGTGTCGTATAACGTGGGTGTGTTGACAAAGCGGATGCAGGGATTTTGGCGGCACCACGACTCCATGAGCGTGGTGTTTTTCGGAAGCTCCCACACCTATTACGCCGTCGATCCCGATTATTTTACCGAAAACAAGGTCGCGAACATGGCGATTTTCGGCGGCCCGTTCTCCGTGGCAAAGTTCTTGTTGGAGGGGTATTTCTTAAACCACAGTCCGGCCCTGAAACTCGTCGGATGCGATTTGATCCCTGCAACCATGAATTGGCAGGATTTTTTTACGCCGTGGACGCTCATTCAAAACAATGTAGGCTTCAATTACGACGGGAATCACGATTATTGGAAGGCGGGGCTTCCCCGTGATTTCGAAAAACTGATGGCCCTGGCACCCTGTCCGAATCTACCGGCGGTCGATACGCTCGGGATCGATCACGGGTCGCTATGCAAAGGATGGGGCGGGAGCAGCCCCGACCTTTCCGGGGGAGGCACCGCCTGGTCGACGGATGATCCGCAGTACCAGATCAATACGGCCATTCTCAAGGAGGTGGCAGGCACGCTGTTCCAGAGAAAAATTCATTTCCTTTTGTATATCACGCCGGAAAGCCCCTATTACAAAAACACAATTTCCTACGGACGATACGGGCCCAGTTGGGCGACCGCGGAGTCCGTCATCACCACCATAAGGGCGTGGGAAGACACCTTTCCCGGTTATTTTCATTTTTATGACGCATATCGTGATGGAAACCATGATTATGCCGACAGTGAGGCCTCCGACTGCGAGCACCTGTGCACCGTGGGCGCCAGAAAGTTCAGCAGGCGCCTGGACTCCGTGGTGACGGCGATCCTTGGCCAGTAAAGATGTTCCGCGATATTTGCCGATGAACATTTCATGAGGACCGGCCATTGCGGATTTTCGTCGCGGTAATCATGTTCCTCAAGAGCGGCGCGTGGTATTTTATTCACCATAATCGCTTCCATTTACTATATATTATTAAGTGATGTTTGATTCCAAACGGCCGGGATCCGGACGCCGGTGATTTTAACGACTCAGAATTTGCAAGATAAAAATTTCTTCCAATATTAATCGATTAACTTAAAAAAGGGGGGAGTATGCTGACTACGTGCAGGCTTGCGGCAATAGGTATTGGATTGGTTTTTGTGATGTCCGTGGTTCATGCCGAAGTATATACGCCTGAACCGTCGAACCGGGTGACCATCAATTTGGGGGTCACGCCCTGGAAATTCACAAAAGGCGATCCCGTGAACGCCCAGACAGCCGGTTTTAGTGATGCCGGATGGACGGACGTGGGCGTACCGCATTGTGTCAATGAAGACGAAGCCTACACCAACATGATCAGCGGCGGCGGCAACCAGTATGGCGGCACCATGTGGTACCGCAAGCACTTTACGCTTGATGCGTCGTACTCGAACCGCAAGGTGTTCGTCGAGTTCGAAGGCGCGAACACCGGCGCCGCCGTGTACATCAACGGCACGTTCATCCCCGGAAACAGCGCGATCAACCCTCTTTGCACGCATGTGAACGGCTTCATTCCCTTTGTCGTTGACCTCACGCCGTACGTTCAGTTCGGCGGTGCGGACAACGTCCTTGCAGTCAAGGTGAACAATAACGGCGGCACCTATGTCGAGGCGATTTCCGGGGCGTTCCGCTTCGGCCAGGCCGACGGCGGACTGGTGCGCAAGGTTTGGATGCACATCACCGACAAGGTGTACGTGCCGGTCAACGTATATTCGGTTGTCAAGAACTGGGGCACGTGCGTGGGCACGACCGCGGCTTCGGACGCCTCGGCGACCGTTCGCATTATGACCAACGTGCAGAACGACAACGCGACGGCCCAGACCGTGACGGTCACCACCAAGGTCTGCGACGCGCAGGACAATGTCGTTCTCTCTCAGCAAAGTTCGCCCCAGTCCATTGCCGCGAACTCGTCGTACGTATTCGACCAGTCGGGCGACATCACCAATCCCAAGCTGTGGTATCCCGCCAACAGCACGTACGGCACGCCGTACATGCACAAGGTGTATCACATCGTGCAGGTCAACGGCGCCACCGTCGACGTGTTCACGTCGCCGCTCGGCATATGCAAGGTCACGTGGGACCAGAATTACCCCTATTTCAACGGGAAGATGCATTATGTTTGGGGTGCTTCGGGCCGGTACAATTATCCTGCGCTCGCCTCCGGGGTCCCCGACGAGCTCCTGTGGAAGGATGCCAAGCTCACCGCGGATTGCGGAGGGAGGGAATGGCGTCCGGGGCACTCCACCTGCACGCCCGAATTTGTTGACGCATGCGACGCGTTCGGCGTGCTGATCGATCAGCCCAGCGGCGACGGCGAGGGAGCATTCCAGGCGAACAACATCACCCAGAACATTATTATCCTTAAGGGCGAACTGCACCGCGACATGATCGTCCGCGACCGCAACCATCCCAGCATCCTCATGTGGGAGGTCACCAACGCGGGCATCATCGACAGCCTGTCGCGGGCGCTCAAGGCGCTTGCGCACCAGTGGGACCCCATCATGCTCCGGGCGCAGTCCGACCGGTCGTATCTCGACGGCTGCAAGGCCGGCATCTCCGACGTCATCGAATGTTCATCGGCCGGCTGCGAGGCCGGGCAGAAATTGAATTCCGCGTGCACGAATTTTCCCGCCTTCGGCGCCGAGGCGTGGGACGCGGGTCCCGCGCGCGCGTCGCGGTTCGCCTGGGACTACGAAATCCAGTTCGCTGCCTCGTATCTGATAAACTGGAAAAACGCCGTGGCGGCCAAGGCCTTCGGTCTTGCGCACTGGTATCTTGCCGAGGCGCCTGGCGAGGTGGGGCCGTTCCTCGGAGACACCCGCACGGCGCGGTCGTTCGGGTCGTCGATCATGGACGCGAACCGCCTTCCCAAACTGCTTTACAAAATCTACGGTGTCGCGTGGGTTCCCTTCTCGCAAAGGCCCGGCATCGTCATCGCGCACCACTGGAACCGCAGCGGCACGGTGCGCGTCAACGTGTTCAGCAACTGCCCCAAAGTCCGGCTGCTGCTGAACGGAACCAGTCTCGGGGATAAAGTGCCGCTCGGGCCCTCGGGAACCTCGGGAGACGACAGGTCGCAAACGTCAACCACGCTGCCGTGTCAGGCCTGGTACGACAACGTGACCTGGGCGGCCGGGACGCTGCTCGCCGAGGGACTCGATTCGACGGGCAAGGTGGTGTGTACCGATCAGAAAGTCACCGCGGGCAACCCCGACCACATCGACCTGACCGTCGACCCGAGGCTCGTCAAGCCCGACGGCTCGGTGTTCAACATCACGGCCAACGGCACCGACTGCGCGACGCTGCTTGCAAAAGTCGTTGATGCCAACGGCAACCTGTGCCCGACCGCGACCAATATCGTCACGTTTTCGGTCACCGGCCCCTGCGTATACCGCGGCGGCACCGATGCGTTCGTGACCGACGGCCAGCCGGTGGGATACCATTCGCCGCTTGATCCGAATCTCTCGGCGGAGGGCGGCATGTGCCACGTCGCGGTGCGGTCGACCTTTACGCCGGGAAACGTCACGGTAACGGCCGCGTCCGCCGGGCTCGGCAGCGGCACCGCCTCGTACACCATTGTGCCGCTGTCGGCGGGACAGACTTCCCTGGCGATGCCGGAAGGCGCCAACGGGTCGCGCGCCGCCGCATTGCACGGCTTTGATGTAACCGGGACCACGATAAAGTATTATTTGACAAGACCGTCCATGGTCTCCTACGCCGTGCTGTCCGCGTCCGGCAGAACGGTGTTCAGCCAGAAGCCGACGGCGGCGCACGCCGGATGGACCGTCGCCCGGATCCCCGGCAGCGCGCGCATGGCCGCGGGCATGTACTTTGTGCGCATGGTTGTTGACGGGAAGGAAAATGCGGCGAAGAGATTTTTCGTGGTGAGATAGGCCGGCGGCTCGTTGAAAATAATGGCCCCCGCTTCCGGAAGAGGCGGGGGTTTTTTGTTTCTGGATGGCATTTTGACCCCATGAAGCAATGGTGCTTTCAAACTTTTTTTGATTTCCTTATTTGACAGGCATGACCGCGACCGAATATATTTTTATGCCCAACCGTTTTAAAACATCGGATGTAAAACCAACTATACACAGGAGATTTCATGAAACCTCTATTCGCCCTCGCGATCGCTGCCGCTTTATTGATAACAGCTTGTTCAGGCAAGCCGCCTCAGGCCCGGGTCATGAACACGGGCCGCGACTCGACCAGCGTTCAATTCAAGGCACAGGGCGGGAATACGGTGAACATCAACGGCGTGGCGCCCGGAACCGCCAGCCCCGCTGCGGAAATCAGCAAAGGCGGGAACACCGTGACTTCCGATACCAAGGCCGTGAAAGATACGGATGCAATCACCGCGGCCACGAGCAAGCTTTATACTGCGGTGGTTGATTCAGTTGGAAAAATGACGGTGCAGGAGGGGAATCAATAACGGCACCGCCGGTTCATCGCTCCTCCGGTCCGGATCTTTAAATTACTCAAGCTCCGCCACCATCTTCTGCAGCGTTTTCGTTATCTCGTCGGGGGTCTGCGTGTCGAAGCGCGTTTCCCGGCCGAACACCGTTTCCACGGCTCCGGGGGAGGGCCACCTCCTGTTGTGGGGCAGGAGCTCGAAGGAACGCCTGATCTTGACAGGCACGACCGACACCCTCATCTCCTTGACGATCACGCCGACGCCGTTCTTGAATTCGCCCATGGCGCCGGTCCTGCTTCTGGTCCCCTCGGGGAAGATCACCACGCTACGTCCCTTGTCGATGAAGCCGCCGATGTGCACGAGATTGGCCCTGAACTTGTCTTTTCGGAAAAAGGGGAACATGTTGAGCACGAGCGACGTGAAGAGCGAGGCCGGGCTCATGCGGCCGAAGAGGAAATCGGCGGCGGCGGCGACCGTCGTCCTCGCCCGGAGGCGCGGAGGAAGCCCGGCCAGAACCGCGACCGTGTCCAGGTGGCTCTGATGGTTGGCGACGAAGATGAACGGCCCGCCGGACCGCGGAAGGAAGCACCGCGGCGACAAGGGCGAGCCCTGTTAGTCGGAACTTATCGAGCGCTGACCTTCGGGGGATAATGTTTTCTTACAGAAAACCTTTTTTTGAATTTATGCTCAATTTCCATTGTAAACATGCGCCAAATGCTATATATTAGAAATGGAAACGTACTTCGCCTGCGGAGGGACACCTATAGCGATAAGGAGGTTCCTATGCGTACTATTTCAGGTATCATCCTTTCGACAGCGCTTTTTCTTTCTTCCTATGCCGGTTCGGTCACGTTGCCGAACAACTCATGGGTAAGTTTTGAACCCGCGCCTCCATATGATTTTTCCTATACTGTAAATCAAAATTCCTCGGACCCACCATCATGCTTGTCCGGCGACCCTGATTTCTCCTGGAATTATTACGAAGGCTGCACCTGCATGTGCTTCTGCTGCCCGACTCTTGCGGTCTCCTCCAAAAGGCCCTTTTACGTGTCAAGGAAGCCTTGGAATTGTATCGCCGCGATAAGCCGATACCGCCATTCTTGCAGATACAACGGCTTTTACCAAAGTTAACCTGTCCGGCACCAGTTGTTCCTCCGCGTCGGCGGTTCTTTCGGGCGCTTTAAGCGTCATTCCGGGCGGCCCGGACACCCTCTACACCCGTCTCCTCGTTTTTCGGACAAAGTATAACGATTATTTGCCCCTGCGGTATATTCCCCTAAAAATCGACAGGGTATTTTCCAGCAATCCCTATTGCCCGTGGGGCACTTCCACAGCATACGACAGCATACAGGTGATCTTTGGCAATTCACTGTCTTGCACGGAAGTTTTTGCAAGGGTCGCTCCGGGTTCCCGGAGCGTACTTCGCGTTTCGACAACCGGGGCAGGGTATGTGATTTCAGGGTTTGTTGCAGGCATGGGCAGTTTGGAAATCGTCAATGCCCAGGGAAAAACGGTGTATTGCCGGCCCGCGATTTCATCGTCATGTATAATCGGAAAGAATATTCTCGGGCCGGGGATCTATTTCGTACGGGTTTATTCACAGGCGGGAATTTCGTCGATGGTGCTGCCCGTGCATTGAGGGACGAGCAGGTCACCGCCCGATTGATCTGAGACCCCGCTTCTGGAAAGAGGCGGGTTTTTTTTCAAGGGAGATGACCTGCAGTCCATCCAATTCATTCAAGCCGTCCATTTCGCACTGACTCGTCATCCATTCGATTGAATGGCGCAGCCCGCGCTTTCCCCGCGACTTGGCGCGGGGGTAGCGGGCAACAGAAAAATATTCTATTTCCATGGCCAAGGAAGAATCCCCGCCACTTGGGGTGGGGTTCTTCAATCATTTTTTTAAAATGGACAAAAAGCCGAAAAAACCTTATATTTTCAATTATACAAGGCCCCTGGAAACCGCATATACCGGATAAATGGGGCGTCCATAATTTCGAAAATCAAATTATTCATCAATTAACCGATTAACGCTCACAGGGGGAGACGACATGAATTACTTAAAGTTCTTTGTGCTTATGCTTGCCGTTCTTTTTTTGTCAATGACATCCTTGCAGGCGCAGACCGACCAGGGCAACAGGGTGAAAATCAACTTTGGCGCCACGCCGTGGAAATTCTCCCGCGGTGATCCGGCCAATGCCCAGACCACGGGGTTCAGCGATGCGGCGTGGACCGACGTGGGGCTGCCGCACACCTGGAACGAGAACGACATTTACGTCAACATGGCCGCCGGCGGCCCCGCGCCGAACATGGGCGGCATCTCCTGGTATCGCAAGCATTTCACGCTTGACCAGAAATATTCCGACAAGAAGATATTCGTGGAGTTCGAGGCATCGCATATAGGATGCCAGGTCTATATCAACGGCACGTTGATAAAAGGCAACAGCCAGAGAAACCCCAACGCGACGCACGTCGTGGGGTTTTTGCCGTTCATCGTCGACCTTACTCCCTATGTCACGTTCGGCGGGGCCGACAACGTTCTCGCGGTGCGCATCGCGGACGGCGCCGCGTTTTTCTCGACCCCGACCTTTTCCTACGATTTCCGGTTCGGCCAGGGCTGCTACGGTTTGTGGCGGCCGGTGTGGATGCACATCACCGATAAACTGTATATCCCGGCAAACGTTTATTCTGTTGTCAATAACTGGGGAACCTGCGTGGGCGCCGTAACGGCCAGCGACGCCTCGGCCACGGTGCGCGTTCTGACCCACGTTCAGAATGAGTACACCACCGCGCAGAACGCCACGCTCGTCACCGAGATCGTGGACGCTTCAAATACCATCGTCTCCACCCAGACGAGCACGCAGTCCATCGACGCGGGGCAGAGCTTTGTGTTCGACCAGACCCACACCGTTGCCAACCCGCACCTGTGGTATCCGGCCGCCAGCACCTTTGGCGGGCCGTACATGTACAAGGTTTATCATATTGTCAAGATCGGCGCCACGACCGTCGACGCGTTCAAGAGCCCGCTCGGCATCCGCGTCATCACTTGGGACAACAACGGGCTGCCGGTCATCAACGGACATATGCACCAGTTGTGGGGCGTGGGTTCGCGCTACGATTATCCCGCGCTCGCCACCGCGGTTCCCGAGGAACAGCAGTGGCGCGACGCCAAAATCTGCTCCGAATACGGCGGTCGGCTCTGGCGTCCCGGCCATTCCACCGGAAGCCCGGAGTTCACCGCCGCGTGCGACGCGTACGGCATCATGCTCATGCAGCCCAGCGGCGAGCTCGAGGGGAATTTCGCAACGGCGCAGATCGCGGCGGGTCCCGATACAATGTACAAACGGATCCTCAAGACCGAAGTTCACCGCGACATGATCATCCGCGACCGCAATAATCCTTCCATCCTTTCGTGGGAGGTCAGCAACGGCCCCATCGACGGAACTTTCGAACAGTATCTGCGCGACAGCATCCAAAAAGTCTGGGACCCGATAAGTTATCATGGGATGTCGGACCGGGGATACGGACAGGCCGCCACGAACAACATTGCCGAAATATGGTCGTGCTCCGGGCTGGGATGCGGGATCGGATTCAAAAACGGACATGCGGCGAATCCCATATGGGGCGCGGAGGAGTGGGACTACACGCACCGCACCTACCGATGGGATTACGCAAACGAACTCAGCTTTGCCCAGGTATTTGTCCAGAACTGGTACGGGTATCAGCAGGCGAAATGTTTCGGGCTCGCGCACTGGTATTTCTCCGAGACGCCCGGTGAAACCGGGCTCGGCAGGGGCTTCCAGGAGGCGATGTTCGACCAAAACCGCATTCCCAAAATGCTCGCGAAAATTTACCGGGCCAACTGGCTGCCGTATTCTGTCAAGCCGGTGGTAAGCCTCGCCAATCACTGGAACCGCTCCGGCGCGGTTCAGGTCAACGCCTTCAGCAACTGCCCGAAAGTCAGTCTGCTGATCAACGGCCAGCAGCAGGGCAGTCCCGTGGTTCCCGCGGCCGGAGGCGGCAGCCTCATGCCTTCGCAATGCCAATGGAACGTGACGTGGGCCTCGGGGACGCTGCGCGCCAACGGGCTTGACGCGAACGGCAATGTCGTCTGTTCCGATTCGTTAAGGACGGCGGGAAATCCCGACCATATTCTCTTGACCGTGGAGCCGCCGCTGGTGAAACCGGACGGCAGTCAATTCCAGATCACCGCCAACGGCTCGGACGCGGCGTTCATTCTGGCCACGGTCGTCGACGCGCAGGGCATCTGGTGTCCCACCGACAGCCACAACATCACCTTCGCGGTTTCCGGGCCGGGCACCTATCGGGGCGGCGCGGACGAGGACGTCAAGCCGGGCGCCATCACGGTCCACGCGCCGGGCGATCCCGAGCTGTCGGCCGAGGGCGGCATGTGCAAGATAGCGGTGCTTTCGACCTTTACAACCGGCACGGTCACGGTGACCGCGACGTCGCCGGGACTCGGCCAGGGCGCGGCATCGTATACGGTTGCTCCCGCCGTCACGGAAGTGCCGATTTTTGACACGCCGGTGAACGCGGTGATCGGCTCGCCGGCGCAGCGCGCGCTTCCGGAATGCCACATCTGGTCCAACGGCAAAACCATACGGTATTTCATCGGTCAGGCAATGCCGGTATCGGTTGAAATTCTCGGCGCCAACGGCAGGATGATCAAGAAAGTATCGGAAAGCCGTTGCGGAGCGGGCTGGCACCAGGTTTTCCTGGGTGATCAGTCGCGCGGCTTCGCGCAGACCAGCGGCGTGTATTTCATCCGTCTCTCATCGGGCGGCAATGATCTTGCGGTCCGGCGCGTGGTGCTGATGGGGAATTAGACATTCAACTTGTCAAGTGAAGATTTGATTGCAGGCCCCCGCTTCGGAAAAGAGGCGGGGGCTTTAATATCGGTTATCGCTTGACTAATAGCCATGATTGGAATTCTGCCGCTGTTGACAAAAATTTCAGGAGGCCTTATTTTTGAGGTATGGCGTGGCGCTGGAATGGCGAAAGGATCGGGAAAAGGGTGAATTTGCCTCTTTTCACGTGGTATTGGGATCAAAGATACGGAAAAGGAAATTCCCGCTAGTTCAATGAATCAATACAATCTTGATGGTATTATCGTCGGCGTTTTGGCATTCTTGATTATCGGCCTGTTCCATCCGATTCTCATTAAGAGTGAGTACTATTTTGGGACTCGAATCTGGCCAGCGTTTGCCGTCGCCGGGGTTGCTGTCCTCATTGTCTCAGGCTTTGTCCAAAATTTTTCTTTCAGGTCAATTTTGGCTTTCACCGGATGTACACTCCTATGGTGTATCGTCGAGCTTTTTGAACAAAGAAAGCGGGTAGAGAAAGGGTGGTATCCGCAGAATCCTAAACGAAAGAAGTCATCCGGTTGAGCCCTGGAAATTCCAGAAGGAATTCAAATTTCAAATAATTATTGAGCATAGGAAACGCCCATCCCCATACCGAACACGAACGGCAACATCCTCCGCACTGATGGCCCTGCACCGGCAATGGCGCAGGAAAGTAGTTCTTCGTCGGATAAAGTTGAGGCCTCCGCTTCTGAAAAAGAGGCTGGTATTTTTTTTAATATCTGCTTGACCATTCATGCAAGTTAAAAAATCGCCGAGGGTGACAAAAAGCTCCTTAAATCGTATGTTGCATTCGTAAAGGGCGGGGAAAGAGCCGGCGGGGAAAGCGGAGATTCGGTGACGGCGGGACGCCAGGAAAAAGGGAAGGGCGACGGATTTTTCCGACGTCAGGAAATTGGAATATAATTATATGGTAAAACATTTCCTCTTGGTGCTTTTCTGCCTATTATATTCTTGCGCGTCCACCCGGCAACGGGTGGAACTTATCGAACCTTCCCAGGATGAACCGTCCCAAGGGTCGTGCGGCGCCGTTCATAATTCGGCAGATGAAATTCACAGGCCCTTTGGCGTTCAAACCGCGAACCGCCAATATGATTTTTCATCTCTGGGCGAAAGGGCGTCGGGAATCTCGGATGTGGCGCTGAACAGCACTGTTTTTATTTCCGTTGATCCGAAAAGCGCCGCGTCGGACAGCATCATTCTTTATGTCGATAGAAACAATGTCGGGCAAATCGAAAAGCCCGGGTCATATGCATTTCGGATTCCTTCCGGAGAACATTTCGTAATTTTAAATGTTGGCGAACAATATTATACCGACCACCTCACCTTCGACCCGGACGGGAAAAAGGCGGTTTCCGTGTCTTTCCCGTTCCCCGCCGATGACGACAAGTTCCTCCGCTCGGTTTCTCTCTCCGGCGCCGAAATGCCCAGGGATATTTTGGGCGAGCGATTTTCCGAAAAGGAAAACGCCCCTGTTTCGCTGACGTATGGAAATGGGAATCTGCTGATGAACGAAAGACTGTTTAACGGGCTTACCGCTTCGTTTTCCGAAGGGAAAAGATTTGTTAATTTACAGGAAGAAAGCGATGAAATATTAAAATGGCTGAAGCCGGCCGACCCGCGTATCTTCAGGCGATGATGTTGAGGGCGCCCTTTAGCCCCGGAAGAAAACAACCGTCTACGAATCCAGGTGAATTTTCTGCAGGAATTGCGAAATAGAGCTTCTGTTCTTATCTGTCAACCCTACGAACTCAACGCCGATGTCAACCGGGACGTCATCATTGGCCGGGGCGCCCCGCTGAAAAAATCTGAGTGCCGCGTCGCAGGTCACCGGGGTTTCATTGCCGGGCAGCTTGAGTTCCAGGACTATAACGACGATTTCTTCGGTGAGGGCATCTATCTGCTTATTCGAGAGCGTCGAATTGAACCGTATGCCGCCGAGGCTTATGTTCTCGACCATGCCGTGCAGCCAATCGGTAAAGGGCTTTTTCTCGTTTTCCAGCGTGATCCGGTATTTCAGGGAAAATTCTACTTCAAACCGCACATACTTTCTTCTCTCAAGACCGAAGAGATCGTCTTCCATTTGATGTCCTCCTTGCATGGATTTTACCGGAAGGTTCCCAACAGGACACTACCGACAGAATCGTAATTTCGTCTGGAAATGAAAATAATATATGCGGACGTGCGGGTTGACCCGGCGATTCAGGCCGGGTGTTTTACATAAAGGCATTCCCACGGCATGACCATCATTTCCCCGAAAAGGGCCGAATAATTTCTGCCGTACTGACGCCTAACTTCCTTTTTATCAACAATGATAAAACCTTCTTTTTCTATCAGCTTCCGTGAAATCTTGTTGTTCTTCTCCGCGGCGGTGTAAATGTCAATTGGCCCGTTTTTCTCGTAGATCAAGCGCATGGCCCGTTTCATGAGCGCCGTGCCCGTTCCCTTCTTTCTCCAGCCGGGAAGCACGGCAAGCCAAAAAAGGTACCCGATGGAGATGCCGGGAGCTGCATAGACGCGCCAATTGATGACGCCGATTACTTTCTCATCAATCAGGGCAACCAGGGCGTTTTCGAAGCCGGTGAATGATTTTTTCGCGTAATAGGCGTAGATCTTGGAAAAGGAGGAATCCAGAATGGAAGCAATGGACGTCCTGTCCGATTCTTCAGCGGGTCTAAATTGTGTCATGGCCCCATCCAAAATTTAAATTGATACGCTGATTTGCGCTGCCATGGAAGAAAAATAAATACCTAATGAAAATATATGTCGGAAATAAGGTTCAATTTGATGTCCGGGGAAAATATTTTTCAATGGATAAAATAGCGCAATAACTTTATAATTCTTATGGTGTAAGCCATTAAAAAATTCATTGTGCCGTGGTACTAAAACGTCTCGGGGCATGGCTGATGACGAAACGGCCGATAACATTGACCATTGACAAAACCGGAAATGTCCGCGTCGCCGATCCTGAGGCGCTGCGCGCGCTCGGCGCTTTCCCGGGCGACTGGATGCTCACCGGGGCCACGGCGGGGATGCTCCTGCTGCAGCGCGGGGGCAAGGCCGGGGCGCCGCCGCTTCTGATGGCCGGGACCATACGGGGCCTTGGCTGGCTCGCGGAGGTCGCGAACCTTATCGCCACCGCACGGCTCAGCGGGGTTCTCTATACGTTAAGCGACGGCGTCCAGCGGGATTTGTGCTTCGAGGCCGGCGCTTTGCGCATGGCAAACTCCGCATCCACGCGCGATCTCATCGGCGAATACTTGGTGGGCGAGGGCATCATCACCCGACCCCAGCTCGAAAAGGCGCTTGCCGGGCAGGCCCTCGGCAAGAAGCTGGGCGAAGTGCTGGTGGAGCAGGGATTGGTGAGGCAGGCGGATATATTCGGCGTGCTCGTGCGCCGGACGGAGCGGATTTGCCATGATGTCATCGCGCTGACGCACGGCTCGTATTCCTTTGCGGCGGACCTGGAGGTGGGGCGGTTGCCCGCGCTGCTGTGCCTCGATACGCAGGCGACGGTGATGGACGCCGTGCGTGAGATCGACGAAGGGGCGCGGCTGCACACCGCGGTCCTCAGGCGCCGGCGCGCGCAAGCCGTTGACCAGTCGCCGCAGAACGATGATACCGTGTCGATGCGCAACTTTTTGGAATGCGTGGACGGAAAAAGAAGCGTTGCGGAGATCACGAGCATGCTGTCACTGGGCAGGCTGGAGGCGGTGCGCATCGCGCGCCAGCTCATTGAGCGCGGCCGGGTGGAGGTCGCCGGCGAGGCCGCGGGTGTCCGTGACCTGAACGTTGTCGTGGCCTGTTTCAACGAAGCGCTGGCCGTAATCTATTCGGCGGTCAAAGACGCTCTTCCGCAAGCGAAGCTGACGGAAATCTGCCGCCAATACATCAAAGACGGCTCGCACGGCAGCCGTGCTCTTCAGCAATTGGCGCTGGAGGCTGACGGCCGCCTGGACCCGGCAAGCGTCACCGCCATGGCAGCCGCCTCGTCCCGAAACGGCAACGAGGCCCTGCGGCTTCTGGTCATGACGCTCACCCAATACTCTTCCTTTGTTCTGTTCTCCGCAAACTCTCATTTGTCACCGCAGGCGCAGGCCGCGCTCACCGGGAAGGTGAACGCCATGCTGAACTCCGTGTTTGCGACGGTTGTTTAAGGTCTTTTCCGGCTTGGATGATAAAAAAGACACGGGTTCCGTATCGTCAAGACCAAAAAGTTTTTTCTTGCCGTTCACCGCTTCTGAAAAGAGGCGTCCTTTTGTTGACGGCGACGTGTTCGAAAGCCCCTTCTCAAGCTCCGTTTACGTTGACAATTATCGCAGGAAACCTTATATTTCTCAAGTAGAACGGATTTCCGAAATGGCGTATGTGCGATCATATCAACCATCCGCACTTTACTGAGCTTTTGCGTTTAAGGCAATTTCCAATCAATTTACATTTTATTCACCAATAAATGGGGGAGGGTGAAATGAAAAGGTCAGCAGCAGTGTTTCTGACGGCGGCATTTTTCGCCGGATCCGTTTTTTCCCAGACCGTCAACATTTGCGGCAAGGTGACTGACCCTGCCGGAAATCCCCTGACCCACACGGTGCTCAGGCTGGGCCAGGCAACGCAGGACTACGGGTTCGGGCCCATGCCGTATCTGGTGACCACGGATGCCAACGGCAAATACCAGCTGGGCTCCGGTGTCTGCGTTCCCGCCGACGTAATGAGGGGGCCAAATGCCGCGAGGGGCGCCGCCTATTCGAAGCCGGTATTCTTGGGAGGAAAAGTGTTGTTCAGCGTGCTTCCTGACAAAGCATTGGTAAAGATGAGCCTGTATGACCTTGCCGGCCGGTTCGTGAGAGACGTGATGAACGGCACGCAGAACAGGGGAAATTACTCCGTATCGATAGACACGCGCGGCATTTCGTCGCAGTTTTATGTTCTTCGGGCAACCATCAACGGCGCGACGACGGTTTTGAAATTCCGGCCGGTTTCACGCACCAAGGGCGCGAAGGAGGCTCAAAACGTTCCTGAATTCCAGGCCAAGCTCCAAAAAATAACCGCCGTGGTCGACACGTTGCACGCCACCGAGCCCGGGTACTCGATCGGGGTGGTGCCGATTGACACGCTGGTGGGCTATCA
>DATJAL010000061.1 GCA_035516255.1 Chitinivibrionales bacterium
CGAGAATTGTTTGAGTATATTGAGCATGTGTATAATGGCCAGAGAATCCATACGGCGATCGGCATGCCGCCCCGTATATTTGAGTCTGTAAAGTTGAACCAATGTGCCTAAACGAGTGTCCATTTTAAGGAGTCAGGTCCAGTGTACACATCTATACTGATGCAAATGGTAAAGCCTTAATGGTTGAAAGTGGACTCGTAGGTATTGGCAATACGTCGCCGGGTACTATTGACGGAGCGCAACTAAAGCTTGATGTCACCGGATATGCTGGGTTTAACGGTCTGCGTGTAGGGTTGGACGGTTCCAATGATATTTTAGCTGATTCCGCCAACGGTCTTACCATCACTTCAAAGAACGCCAGCGCAAAAATGCAATTCAAAACAGGCGGAACTTCTAATATCCGTATGACAATTGACTCAGGGGGAAACGTCGGAATAGGCCAGACAAATCCGGGGTCCAAGCTTGATGTTGCTGGTGCTCTTACTTTGGAACCTACAAATACTCCGGCCAATCCTGCGTCGAGCGCAGAAGGCAGGATTTACATTCGCAACAACAAGCTAATTATTCAGTACAATGATGCTGGAACCATCCGATACAAGTACCTTGCCCTTAACGGAACGGGGGTAACGTGGGTGCATACCACGACTGCGCCGTAATTTGTTCGTGACGGAATAGTTCCGGGGTGATGGCCGCTCTGGCCATCACCCTTTCAGAAGGGAAGCCGGTATGTCGAGAGACCCAGATTTCGGTCAACCAGATAAATTGTATTCCCAAAAATGTGAATGTCATCACCGCCCCTACTCGGCTGAAATTTCGCAACAAACGTACCTTGTGCGTCGAAAATGTGTACTTCAAGAACGCCTTGACCACCGAAGTCAACAACATCTCGCGTGTAAAGTCGCCCCTTAGTATCAATAGCCATTATGTTTGGGCTACCGCTTGTCCCAACTCTAAATTCGGTACTGCTTATCGTCACCAATGAGGTATCCACTACATGAATACACTGGCAAATGCCATCACCAACGAATACCGTTCTGCTGGCGCTTGCTACAATCTCCACGGCCGACTGCACCTGGACACTATCGACTATTCGCCCGGTGGAATCCTCTTTAGCAATGGTATGGCCGTTATTATAGATAACGTACAGATAATTGTTTGAATCAATCGCCAAATAAACGGGCTGGGTAACTGCCCAATGTCCAAGCGTTGTGCCGTCTGCCGCATATTTATTGATACCGTTCGACGAGACTGCATAAATCCTGCCACGTGAATCGACAGCTACGTCTGTGGGTGAATTCAAATCGCCCGAACCAATTACTCTTATGGAATCACCAGTCCTGTTGAAAACTCTTACAAAACTGTCACCGATGTAAACACCATAGAATAAAGAATCTGGCCCAATAGCAAATCGGTCTACCGGCTTCAATTGAGGAACGCTATCGATCAGTGCGATGTTGGTAACCACCTTAATGGTTGTGCCTCCGCTGAACTTTCCCGCATTGTCACCCTTGTCGATGGAAACCACCTTGTACTCATAGCTCTGGTCTTGAATCCCCGTGCTGTCTCTGTAAACCGTACCTCTGACCAACGTAGTCCCGTTGATCGGTGTCTGGCCGAAGCTTGAGTCAACATTCCGCCGATATACGTTGTACCCCTTGACCAATGCCGAATCCTCTTTGTTCCAGGTGAGCGTGACTATCTGCCTTGCGGTGTCATAACTAATCTTCAATCCCGTTGGTATTGGAATCCCTGTAAACGGCAGTACGATCGTATCAGCCAAGGTATCATTCTTTCCTGCCCTCACCGCCAGACTCGTATCCAGCACGCCATAGTTGTCCAGAACTGAGAGAATGCGCACGTTATAGCTGCCTTGCGCCATGTTTGCCAGCGTAAAATTACCCACTGAATCTTGCGGCTCTGTGAGGGTATTGGTTCCCATCACGATAATGAAGACTTTGCGGGCGTCATCGCCCGGTTGCAGGCGGATAACACCCCGCAAAGAACCAGGGGCTTTCAGGGTATCGGTGGGCGGATTGATCGTGGAGTCTTTGACTACTTTTATGGAGTCCTGGTATACAACTCCGCTATCGCCGGTGGCGAGTACGTTATAAGTGCCGGTGTTAAGTTTTGCGGCGTAGTTGCCGTTACTGTCGGTGATTGCGGAGTCAACGGTTGCGGCTGTCGCCAAAATTTTTCCCAATCCGCCGGTGCGCGGGTTGTAATTGACCGGGTAGAAGCGGACGGTAGCATGCGCAGCCGGCGTTCCGCCGGGGTTATACAGCATTGCTGAAACGCTCGGGTTCCCTACCTCTGTCCCACCCGCAATATTTTTCGTACAATGAAGGAAAATGAGAGAAGTTAGGACCACTAGAATTGCTGCTGCCAACAATAGTTTTTTCATATCTTATTCCTCTTTTTCTTCCGTTGACACCGGAAAACACTGGAAATTCACCGCGAACACCTGCGCCGGGTTCCGTTCGGCTTCTGCTATTGACAAAAGCCTGCCTCTGCACTCCGCGATCGCATCAACAGCTTGTTTATATGATTCCTTTGAGAGGCCGACTATGCAAGCAGTAACATTTCTTTCGTCCTTGTTATGCGAGTCCAAAGATTCAATCGCCAGATGTCCCAGATTTTTATGGAAATTCATTGCCGCGACCGATGTTACTTCGGGGCCTGTGCTGATAACGGGAGGGCTCTGCACGAAGTGCCCGCCTTTTTCCTTTATCAAGCCAAGTTCAAGGAGAAGCTGAAAGGATTTTCTCGCCTGGGATTCGGTGATCCGCGGCGTGACACGTTTTGCCAGTTTGGCAAAATCTTTTTTAAATCCTTTTTGCGTCACAATCTCGCGTATCACGGCGTTGTGCCAATTGCTCAAATACGAATAAAGCCGCTCGTCGATCTTGCCTGCGCTGGAATTTTTCCTCATCACCATCATCCTTGAGAAATACCGGTCTTTTTCCCTGTGCGTTTTGGCCTGGGTGAAATTCACCATGTTTTCGAAATAGTCGGATTCCTTGGGGCTGAGTTTGAAAAGGTCGCACAGCTTGAGGCACAGGGTCTGGTTGAGGTTTCTTTTTCCCTGCATCACGAGCCAGAGAAAGTTGGAGGTTGAAAGCCCGAGCTTGAACGCGGCAAAACGGTGGGAGAATGTATGGTTCAATTGCTTGTGTTCGTTGAACACGTCTTTAAGATATAGCCGATAATCGGTGTACTCATAAATATTGGTTTTTTTCATGGATAAATCCTTTTGAATATAACATACCAAAATGGGCGGGGGATGTCAATAGGGAAGAAAAAATATCGTGTTCATTTAGAACACAGTCTGCTGGCAAAGCCTTGTTAATTTGCGGTCTGTGATATCTTCAATCCTTTATTTATTTTTATCTTTCTTGGAAAATTCAATCTCTATCAAAAAAGGACAACCCATGCCTCCGCTCATTCTCGACGGCGCCTCCCTCGCAAAGTCAATCGAAGAATCCCTCAGGCCCCGCGTTGAAGCGGTTGCAAAGAAAACAGGCGCGGTCCCAATCCTGGCCACCATTCTGGTGGGCGCTGACCCGGCAAGTGCCACCTATGTAAAAATGAAGGGCAATGCCTGTTCGCGCGTGGGCATGCAATCGAAAAAGGTGGAGCTTCCCGAAGCGACGACCACCGAACAATTGCTTGCCGCGATCGACGGGCTTAATGCCGATAAAAACGTCCACGGCATCCTTCTGCAGCACCCGGTGCCGGGCCACATTGACGAGCGGCAATGCTTTGACCGCATCGCTCTCGGCAAGGACGTTGACGGCGTGACTTGCCTGGGTTTCGGCCGCATGGCAATGGGCGAGGCGGCCTACGGCAGCTGCACGCCCGCCGGCATCATGACCTTGCTCGAACATTACAAAATCCCGTTCGCGGGAAAGCACGCCGTGGTGGTGGGCAGGAGCCCGATTCTCGGCAAACCCATGGCCATGATGCTGCTCAACAAGCATGCAACGGTCACCATCTGCCATTCAAGAACGCAGGACCTGCCGGGTCTGGTGCGTCAGGCCGACATCGTGGTGGGCGCGGTGGGGAAACCGAAATTCATCAAGGCGGACTGGATAAAGGACGGCGCGGTGATCGTTGACGCCGGATACCATCCGGGCAAGGTGGGCGACGTTGACCTTGAGGGAGCAGCGCCGCGCTCAAGCGCCTACACGCCCGTTCCCGGCGGGGTGGGGCCGATGACGATCGCGACGCTCCTGCGGCAAACGGTAGAGGCCGCCGAAAAGGCCTGCGGTATCGGTAAATAAGATTGCCACAGAGACACAGTGGGCACAGAGAAAATTGTAGTTTGACAGCCGAGAAAAGTCTATTTCATAGCCGCAGCTATCAGCGGCCACCGGTCAGCAGCCAGTCAATCTGCAAGAAGTAAACCAATCTGAATGATTTGCTTTTTGTGACATAACCTCTGTCCCCCTGCCCCTTTCCCCGAATCAGGAAAAGGGGAGCGGAAGCAACCTGTCGTTTCCAATGTTTCACGATGGTAAGTAAACTCGTTAGATTCCTGTTCAGCTGTCGTCACAAGGGTGCGCCCAACAGAAGGTTCAGGCTTGCAGCTATTGGTACCTGGCCGCACCCAGGAGGGGGTAGCGGAGGACCGGCCGCGCTGGATTTCGGATACGATATCGTAGGAAATAATTTGGAGCGCGACCGGGCCGTAGCGAGGGGGAAACCTCCCCCAACCAGAATTTTTTTCAAAAATTAAATTCTTACCATCATCGCTAATTTTATCGCCTCATACAGCGACTTCACCAGCGGCGGCGCGTAAAACCGTTTGGCGTATTTCACGATATCGGCGTCGGGCTTCTTTTCCCGGTTGAACCACGAATACAAAAAGGGCCTTCCCGTGTCGCTCCTTCCGGTGCGCTCGTAAATGACGCGCCCGGTTTTGTCCCATATCTGCACGTGAAAGCTCGTTTTGGCCGTATAGGAAGTGGGCCGTTCATAGGAAGGGCCGTTGAACCTGTCGTGGCGCCAGCCCGTTGGCCGGATCGCCGCGTTCCTGATTTCGCAGGAATAGGGCACGGCGATGAAGTCGGCGCCGTGCTTTTTCGCCAGGGACTGCACGCGCAGCGAAATGTCGCGGAGGTTCGCCGTGTCCTTGTCGAGCAGGGAATAGCCGCCGCGCCTGAAATCAGAAAGGGAATCGAGCGTGTCCGGCTTGCTTTGGCACAATCTGAAATTCTGTGAGACCTCAAAGGAGAGCAGCGCATTCGCGGCCCGGATAAAAAAGGAATCGTTGAAAAGGGAATCGGGGATCGCCTTGGTGTTGTCCACGTAGAGGACATGGAGGGTGTCAAGCGGCAGGCACAGCACTGTTTTTCCTTTGTCAAGAAGAAGGCCGGCGCTGTCGTTTTCGTAGGTCGCCATTCGGCCCGCGCAGCCGGCCAGGCACAGGGCCGCAATCGGGACCAACAGGGACAGGTTCTTTTTCATATTCGTCCGGTTTGCAACTGGTGATGGTGGTATATTTATTTTATTGATATTCTATCTCCTAAAGATAGATTATCGTACGGTGCCGCAGGTAACCGTGATTTTCGCAGGACGCGGGTGGCGCGATGATGAACCATGCTTCATCGCCGGGAATCCCGGCCGCATCAGCCCGCCTTCTATTCAGATAGGAACCTTTACCAAAGGAGTGTGCCATGAACCGGCAGATATTGTTTTTTCTTGCGGCGGTGGCGGTGATCGTCATTATCATCGTCACGGTGGTCATGATGGGCCCGGGCAGGGTGGCGACGTCAAAGGAGCGGTCGGCGGCGAGCCTGGAAAATTCCGGCGTGTACGATTCTGCGATGTCGTCGTACGGCATGGCGCTCGTCGCAAAGACCGAGGGCAGGACCTTTCCCGATATTCCGAATAAAACCACGGCGGCAAACCTCAAGATATCGCAAATGAACCCACAGACCTGGGAGAAGCCCATTGCCGAAATCGTTGACTGGCTGAACGTGGACACAAAGGTGCCCGGCGAGGTGCAACAGCTTTTCGACGGGCTGGCGCGCTGCGAGCAGAAGGTCAACTACAAGAATTACATCTTTGAAATAAAAACGAACAAAGTGAAGCTCGACCAATATAAAATGGTCTGGCGGCAGATGTTCTGCCCCGAATCCACGCTGCAGGCCGGGCTTGTCGAAAAGGCGTTTTCGCAGAGTGCGGTCATCATGACGATCACCGGCAATGAAACGTATTCATACGATTTGAACTTTGTCAACACCGCAACGGGCAAGCGCATCAACGTGCCGGTGGATTTCGACAAGCCGGCGCCGTTTCTGATCAAGCCGGGATCGTACTGTCTTCTCATGAAGAGCAAGACCCTGTTCAAGCACGGGCTGCAGGCCGAACGGGACTGGACGTCCGGCACCGAGGCCGTTTCGTTTACCGTGCCCGATTCGGCGAACGTGATGTCGGCGATGTTGCGGACCGAGGTGGAAAGGAAGAAGGAAAAGGCTCCGCGCGGCGATTTGATGAAATAATTTTAAAATTTTTGGCGGGGGAAGTCTCCCCCTGGCCCCCGGCTTCCGCCGCCTTCTTGACAAAAACAAAAATCGGGAAGGCGGCGGCGATCCGGGGGCACACCCCCTCTTTGGCGCCGGTACTCGGTGGTTTGCAGGCAGACTTGGTGGCTGGCGAGACGGTGGCGGTTACTCGAGCTATTATTTTGTGGAAAAAGAAGAATATTATAGACAGCACAGATAAAGTTGAAATAAAGTACTCGTCTGGCTGACCACTTGAGAAAAAAAATAAAACCGGCAAAAGGTCTTCTGCCCGGCGTTAGGTAGGACTGGAGGCCGCTCTGGAGAGCGGTGCTGCCCGGCGCCCCGCGAGCACTGGATTAAGCCGAAAATGAAACTAAAAATGCAAATGTTGAAAAAGTCAAATAATGATTTAATTGACGCGCTTGAAAAAAAGGGGTTCAATCGCGTACTTGTAGAGCAATTACTTGAAAATATAAAAAAAATATCTTTTAGGAATATTCAACTAAAAATTGATGAGCCTGTCTTTTCAAAATATGGAATTTGGGATGCCTTCCTTGCCGATGATTTGATCTCGATGTCAAAACCAATTGTGGATATTCCACAACAACGATGGAATGCATTTAACAATATTGGTTTGAAAAAGGCTACAATTCTGGATGTATGCAACTTCTTTGGGGCAATAACTGAATTGATTTTTTTTATTTGGTAAGACAAAAAGAAGAGGATGAATTTTCGCGCCAGGTTGGACTGGAGGGTGAGCTCAAACGAATTGCCGGCCGACCCCTCGCCGCAGGCGACTTCGGGCGGACCGGCAACGAGGCGAACAGCCGAGCCCGAAAGGAGAACCGGTGCCGTGACCGGCAGGCGCCCAAATCATATTGATATTATTTTACTTTTAACTCAAATCCCGCCTGAATCGCAAAATACCCCTTCCCCCGGAACTGCGGATCCCGAAAGTACAGGCCAGCCATCACCGCGAGAAAATTCGATTCAAAGGTTTTCCATTCAGGCTGTATTATGGCCATGGCGCTCAGGCGGTCGGAGAACACCTTGGTGCCGAGCACTGAAAGGGTGTGGTAGTTGAGGCCGCTCATGACCATTTTGTTTATTTCAACCAGAGCATAGGCGTCGTCCTGCACGTCGACGTCTTCCGTTTTGTGAAGTGCCCAGGAGTGTATTTCAAGAAAATAACCCGAGCTTTTCATATCGAAATAGTTCGCGGTGACGCAGTCGACCGCGATGAAACGGCCGAGCTTTACTTTTATTTCGGGTGCGGCAGAGCACCACCAGCCGTTGACCGAGGCGGGATGAATGGCCTTGCGCGCGGAGTCGCCGTAATCGGAAGTTGCCGTCGCCATGGGATAATACCCGTATCCGAAAACATTGAACATGCCGTAGTAGCCGCCGCGCAGGGTGATGTCGAAAAAGGCGATGGGCTCCAGGGTGACGCGCAGGCCCAGGAAATCGTCCGCCGGCGTCCATTCGTTCGCGAGTCCCGCGTCGAGTTTGGTGGATTTCCAGAAAATGTTTTTGCTTTTAGACAGGGGCAGCCGGTACTGGGCCCGGGAATCGAGCAGCACCCCGAGGGGGTTGAGTGAAAATCCCAAGGATTGATAATAGATAAGGCCTTGAGTGGCAAATGTAGATGAGGCAAAAAGAAAAATAGGAGCTAGAAGGACGATACTATTATGTCTGGCTCTTTTCATCTGTTTACAAAAATATAATTAATGGAAAATAGAAAATTTGTTTCTTAAGACATGACCTCGCCCCGGCCCTTCGGGCCACCCCTCTCCGAATCGAAGAGGGAAAATGGTTTGTGTTTTTCATTTTCCCCAGGGCGTTGCCCCGGGCTACAGATATTTCGCCCCTGCGGGGCTCAGGAAACCCAACCAAAACATTTTCCAATCAATCAATTGGTAAGTTTCCATTTCTCAAAAACAGTCGCTTCAAGGGTGCGCCCAGCAGTAGGTTAGGGCTTGCAACGGGTGGTTCCCAGCTGCACCCAGGAGAGGGGAGTGCCGGGGAGGCCGAGGCCGGGGGAGATACTTCTCCCCCGTATTTCTTATTCATCTTCAAGCATTCTTCATAACTTTTTCCCCCACCAGAAACCTTTTTTTCATGCCATCTTTTATTTATTTTGTTAGGCCGCCACTGTTTTGTTTTTATCATACATTTTAACCGAGGAGCAGGAGTATGCATTACATCACCTGGTGTGCCCTTGGGGCAGGAGTTCTGGGAGTTCTTTATTCGCTTGTCACCGCGGGCTGGATCATGAAGCAGCCGAGCGGCTCCGACCGCATGAAGCAGATTTCCGAAGCGGTCCGCGAGGGCGCCACCGCGTTTCTCAACCGGGAATACCGCACCGTTGCCATGGTTGCCGTGGTCATTGTCGTCTTGTTGGGTATCATGGGTTGGAAAACAGGAAGCGGCGTCTGGATCGCCATCGGCTTTCTCATCGGCACGGTCGGCTCCGCGCTGGCCGGATATATCGGCATGATGGTGACCGTGCGCTCCAATGTGCGCACGGCCGAGGCCGCGAAGAACGGGCTGCAGAAGGCATTGTCCCTGGCTTTCAAGGGCGGGTCAGTGACGGGCCTTATGGTTGTCGGCCTCGGCCTTCTCGGCGTGACCGGCTTCTACATGGTGGCGAAACATTACGCGCCCGAATCCGCGTTTCATGCACTGGTCGGTCTCGGGTTCGGCTGCTCGCTTATGAGCGTGTTTGCGCGCATCGCGGGCGGCATTTACACCAAGGCCGCCGACGTGGGCGCCGATCTGGTAGGAAAAGTTGAAGCAGGAATACCCGAAGACGATCCGCGCAACCCGGCCGTGATCGCCGATAACGTGGGCGACAACGTGGGCGACTGCGCCGGAATGGCGGCCGACCTGTATGAAACCTATACGGTGACGATCGTCGCCGCTATCCTTCTTGCCAAGACGGTGTTCGGCGCGCAGAGCATGTGGGTGGAATTCCCTCTTCTCATAGGCGCCATTTCCATCGTTGCGTCGATCATCGGAACGTACTTTGTCAAGATGGGGAAGACGCAGTACATCATGGGAGCATTGTACAAGGGGCTCGCGGTCTCCGGTGTGCTTGCCGCGATCGCATTCTATTTCGTCTCCGTCCTTTTCATCAAGCAGCTCCCCGCGGGTGAGCAGGTTTTTTCGGCCCTGAATGTGTTCCTCATGGCTGTCATCGGCTTGGCGCTTACCGGCCTCATCGTCATGATCACGGAATATTTCACTTCGACGAGTTTCGGGCCGGTCAGGCATATTGCCAGCGCGAGCCAGACAGGCCACGCGACAAACATCATTGCCGGTCTTGCAGTGTCGATGAAGTCAACGGCGCTCCCGGCGCTCGTGATAAGCGCCTCGATCCTGGGCGCGTTCTGGCTCGGCCACGGTTTCCAGAACGCCGCGGCGGGTCTCTTTGCAATCGCCCTTTCCGCAGTCGCCATGCTTTCCATGACCGGTATCGTGGTGGCCATCGACTCCTACGGCCCGATCACCGACAATGCGGGCGGCATCGCCGAGATGGCCGAGTTGCCCGAGGCGGTACGCAACATCACCGACCCCCTCGACGCCGTGGGCAACACCACAAAGGCCGTCACAAAGGGGTATGCCATCGGCTCGGCGGCGCTTGCAGCGCTCGTGCTGTTCGCCGAGTTTTCCCGGTCGTTCGGTACCGCGATCTCGTTCGATCTCTCCGATCCGCGGGTGCTGGTCGGTCTCCTTATAGGCGGCTTGTTGCCGTTCTTTTTCGGCTCGCTGCTCATGGAGGCCGTGGGAACCGCCGCAGGCGGCGTTGTCGAGGAAGTCAGGCGCCAGTTCAAGGCGTTTCCCGGCATCATGGCGGGAACGCAGAAACCGCAATATGGAACCTGCGTTGACATCGTGACAAAAGGCGCGATCAAGCAGATGATGCTTCCCGCTCTTCTTCCCGTCGCGGTGCCCATTGCCGTCGGACTCATCCCGGGCCTGGGCAAAGAGGCGCTCGGCGGCGTGCTCATCGGCGCGATCGTGACCGGACTGTTCCTGGCCATCGCCATGACCAGCGGCGGCGGCGCATGGGACAATGCCAAGAAGTTCATCGAGAACGGCGCGTACGGCGGCAAGAAGTCAGACGCGCACAAGGCAGCGGTCACGGGCGACACCGTGGGCGACCCGTACAAAGACACGGCGGGCCCCGCCATCAACCCCATGATCAAGGTGGTGAACATCGTGGCGCTGCTCATTGTGCCGCTTATCAAGTAGGCCCTTTTTATTTGCAGTATAGTTTTTGATGAAGGACAGGCGGGGTGACAGTGTAAGTTTCCCCGCCTTTTTTATTGCTCTCAGGAAAGGTAAAATTCCCCGCAGCTCTGCTGCGGTTCTAAATTATTCTTAAATTTCTTGGCACCTTGAAGCTCTGCTTCGAGGTAGTTCATTTCGTCCACCTAGTTGAGGCGCTTTCTTTTCCCTGATTTTCTTAGTATATTTTTCTTATCCAACGATCATTCAAGAGTATTCATTTTATTTTTTTTATGAAAACTACCTATCGTTTTTCGATCATCATCCTCCTGTCACACTTTTATTTTATTTCCGCCTCTCCCGGCGATTCGATTCTCGGCAAATGGCAGAATCCCGAGGGCACGGCGTGTTTTGATTTCTACAAGGCCGGCAACGAATACCGCGCCAGGCAGCTCGGGCTTTCGCATCCCGATTTGATCGACACGCTCAATCCAGTGGATTCCCTCAAGTCAAGAAAAATGTACGGCGCGACCGTGCTGTCCGGGCTTGTGTTTAATGCAAAAAAGAACCGGTGGGAAAAAGGGACGGTGTATGATTGCGAAAACGGAAAGACCTACTCATGCCTTTGTACGATCACCGATAACGGGCAAAAACTGCGCATGCGGGGCTATCTGGGGATAAGCGTTTTGGGAATTACAAAAAACTGGGTGAGGCCCACGGTCGAGACCCGGCGAAAGATCGAGCGGATCGAGGCCGTGGCGAGAAAATAACATTGAACGATATAGCAAGCAGGTGTTCCATGAGAGTTCTCCAATTTCTTTTCGTTCTGTTTCTTCTTTCGATGGCCGGTTGCGTCAAGACGACCCAAAAGACCAAACTCATGGTCGTGACCACCTACCAGTACAATGACGTGTGGATCCTGGACTGCCTCTCAAAGCCCGAGGCGGACAGCATCATCAAGGTCGTTTCGGCCCAGACCGCGCAGCCGGTCCTCAAGATTTCCTATTCCGCAAGGGACCTCATGAAATTAAACAAAGACAGGAACTACAAGCTGTCCTGCAACCGCCTTGACGTCCTGACCGCGGAGCAGCGCGTGCCCCAGGCTGCATCGGGCACGGCCTATGAGGTGGAAAAGGCCAACGGGGTATGGGTGGTCAAGGGGACGTACAAATGGTCGCGGTAAGAACCTGGAATCAAGCATGAAAAAACTGGCCTTGCTGTCGGCCGCCGTTCTCCTCATCTCGTGCGCCAACACGTATTTCTGCAATTTCACCCTGCTCGACGTGCAGCGTCCCGCGGGTGCGGCCGAGAAGTGCGGTCCCGTTGCGATCGCCAGGGACCCCGATACGATGTCCATAAAGTACCGGTTCAGCGACAGCCTTTTCGACGCCGTGTTCTTCATCACCGAATACCAGTTTGAGTTCAACTTGAAAAATAAGACGGGGAAACCCGTTTCCATTCTCTGGGAGAAATCCGCGTATGTCAATCCCCGCGGCGAGCGCAAGCGGGTGATCCACCGCGGCGTCAGCTATGCGCAGAAGTCGGTGCAGCAGCAGCCGACCGTTGTCGCCAAGGGAGAGACGGTTTCGGAAATCATGCTGCCGTCCGAACATATCAACGTGTACCTGTACGGCAGCGGCGGCTGGTCGCTGTACCCGCTGTTCTCACAGGGCGACGTGGGGAAAAACGTGAGCGTCGTGCTGGCGTTCCAGATCGGCGGCGTCGTAAGCGAGTATGTGTTCACAATGAAGATAAACGCCATATAGTCATTTTGCCGGATAACCAGGATCGATTAAAATCGCGGCTTATCATTTCACTGGTATTTTTCCCTTTCCTTGTTTTCCCCTCATTTGCCAAGGTCACGATTGCGGCGGTGCTTCGAAGGGCGCTTAAAAAAATCTGCTGTTGCGGGATTGTCCGGGGCGATAACAATTGACAAGAGAGAGAATCAATTCCCTATTATCCAGTGGAACGGCTGGAGCGAACACTTCCCGCACGTGATCTTTACCATATATATCCCCGTGCCGAGTCCTCGCGTGTTGAGCGCCGCCCGGTCGCCTGAAACAATTTTTTTAATCAGCGCCCGTCCGCTCATGGCAAACAGCTCGACCGCATAGGTGTTTACAGAAGGAAATTTTAGGGAAATCCCGTCAGCCGACTGCCGCGCCCAAACGCGGCGGCCGAACGCCGCGGCCTGCGCCATCCTTTCCGAAATGGAAACAGTCGGCGCCCATTTGAACGTGAAGCTTGCCTTTGAGGGCACGAGGTAGGAAAACGACTGGCCGCCCCACACCACCCTGACGGTCTTGTCGGCAAGCGTGTCGTTGAACACGAGCAGCGCGATGGACTGGTCCGGGTTTACAAAGGCAACATTGAGGAGCTGGTTGTCGTAGGTTGACTGTATGCGGTACGCGCCGTTGGAGACGAACTTGGTGATGTGGCCGATGTCGTAGTAGTCGATGCGAAAGTCAAACGTGCCCTGTTTTGACGCGTCGTAGCGCCACACGCGCACCAGGCCCCGGCAGTCGCTGCAGCCGCCCACATGCGGCCCGTTCTGCTCGTCGGCGGCGATGGGCCATTTGACAAATGATCTTGAGAAATCGCGGATCACGGCGACCATTTTCCGCATGTCGGCCTCCTGCTGGGGCCGGCCGTCGGTGAACCCCGACCATTCGGTGAAGTAAACGTTATAGCCCTGGTCAAAAACTGTTGTCTGAAGCGAAGGGTCGCCGCCGTACCCATGAAACGCCACACCGCCGATGATGGGACTGTACTGGATCGCCGGGTCGTTCAAAAACGGCTGAACCAGGCTGAAGTGGTCCCAGTTGAAATCCAGAAGCAGGATCTTGGTGGTCAGCTTTGCGGCCGCGAACGCGGGCAGCCAGTAACTCGTGAGCATGGTGTGCATGGCGTCGCTGCCCATTATCGAAACCGACGGATAGTCGATGCTGTCGCAGCAGGACGGTTCATTGTTGAGCGTCACGTAATTAATGTGCACGCCCTCCGCATCGTATGCCTGGATGGTCTTGAGGTAATAGTTTACATGGTGCGGATAGCACGCGGGGAGGATCTCGCCCCCAACGAGGCTGTTGTTCGATTTCATCCATGCCGGCGGGCTCCAGGCGTTCATCTGCAGGGTGAGCGCGGGGTTAAGCGCCCGCGCCCTCTTGGTCAGGGGGAGCACGTCCCGCCGGTCGTGGTTGATGCTGAAATTGGGCAGCATTGAGTCGTATTTGTCGGCCGCGCTGTCGTCGTAGGTATACCGCTCGAGCGTGAGGTCGGACGAGCCCATGGGGTTGCGCAGGTAGCTCACCCCGATCCCCTTGACCGGGTCGAAGAGGGCGGTCATGAGGCTGTCGCGGAGTTCCGGTTTGACAACACTGTCCACCAGCCAGGCTGCGCCGTCGGTGAACGATGCGCCCGCGCCTTCCCATTGCTGGTATTTTATTTTCTCGTTCACCGAGAGGACCATGTCGGCGTGCTGCGTGTCCTGGCCGAACACGGCCGAATCGCAGGGTTCGAGCCCGCGCGCGACCCACGTCGACGTGGTCGTGGTGATCCAGGCCTTCACGGTTTCACCCGCGGCGAAACTCGGCGATGAATGCAAGGTCAGGATGATCAGCGTAAAAAACAGTATTAAACGTTGCATACCGCGAGGCCCCGGTAATTTCCATGAAATAGTGGTTTCGGCAAAGTAATGAAAATAGTGTTGGGAGAACGCAAAGCGGTAGCGTGATCTGTCATGCGCAGGGTGTCATCTGTCCCAAATGATTCTGGTCTGAAAGACATCTTTTACTCCTGATATCCGGAGCAGGTATGTTCCTTTGGCAAGCGAGCAAAGCGGCAGCGTGCAGAAATTGCCGGTGCAGTTGGCGACGACCGAGACGCGGCCGTCCAGCCCGTAAAGGCTGGCCGTACGGCGGTCAGGGGAGGGCATGGTGACCATGAGCGAGTGAGTAAGCCGCTGTACCGAATAGCCGGGGCGCGGCGCAGCGGTTTTTTTATCGCGGGCGGAGGCACCATTCGACCATTGGTACACCTTGACGTAATCAATCACCATCTGCTGGGGAAAAATGTTGTTGTCGATGGCGCCGCCCCAGTCGCCGCCGAGTGCGATGTTGAGGATGAAATAGAACCGCCGGTCGAACGGCCACGATTCCCAGCCGGAGTGCTCGTTGACATAGGTGAAATAGCACAGGGTGTCGAGGTAGCCGCGGATGGTGTCGGGCGTCCACTCCATGGCGTACACGTGGAACGCGGTCGCGAAGTCGTCGGCGCGCGTGGTGTCGGTCTTGGCCGTGCCGGCGCGCCAGTTGTACGTGAGGCTGTGCGCGGAAAAGTGGATCACGCTGGGGTCGTTGCCCACGTGTTCCATTATGTCAATTTCGCCGCTTTGGGGCCAGCCGCCGTAGGCATTGTCGGTGGGCATCATCCAGATGGCGGGCCAGGTGCCGCCGCCGTAGGGCAGCTTCGCGCGCACCTCGAAGCGGCCGTACAGCCAGTCGCCCTTGTTCATGGTGCGGATGCGCGCCGAGGTGTATTCGTTGTTCTGCCAGAAGTCCTGCCGCGCCTCGATGATAAGGGTGCCGTTTTCCACCCTGCAGTTTTCCGGCCGGTTTGCGGTGTAGTATTCCGCCTCGTTGTTGCCCCAGCCGCCGGCGCCCACCTGATAGCTCCATTTTGTCGAATCCGGAAGGCCGGAATAGGTGTCGAAGCTGTCGGCCCACACGAGCTTCCAGCCCTGGGCGCAAAGGGAAAGGGGGAGCATGAAAATAAAAGCGGCAAAACGGGAAATCGCCACGGCATCCATTCCTTTACTGATAAGAATTGGCAGAACGCTTCTGATCGGATGAGGACGGCGTGCGCGCCGTTCACCGCTGGACGACGACGCGTCCGGTGAGCGCGCCGAAGGCGCCGCGGACCGCCGCGCAATAGACGCCCGGGGAGAGCCTGCCCGCGTCGATCCTGAATGATGAGGCAGTCCCGCGTGCCGACAGCACCTTCTCGCCCCGCACCGAAACCAGTTCAAAATAATAGGTCTGACGGGAGGGGAGGTCGACAAAAACCGAGCCGCCCGACGTTTTCAGGGAGGCGGACGGACGTGCGGGGCTTGCGGCAGCCGGCAACACCGTTCCCACGTTCGGGTCCCATTGGTACACGCGGACATAGTCCACGATGAGGCTTTCCGGGAACACGGTGGTATTGTTGATATTGCCGTCGAAGTTGCCGCCAACGGCAAGGTCGAAGATGATGTAATACTGTTTGTCAATAGGAACGTCGGGATGCTGTGCTTTTACAAGCGTCACGAAATTGACGGTGTCAAAATACCAGCGTATCGAATCGGTGTTCCATTCGATCGCGTACGTATGGAAGTTGTCATGCACGTTGCCTGTGGGCATGGTATAGGTGCCGCCCACCTGGGAGTTGTTCGATGCCCAGTGGAAGGTGCCCGAGGTCCAGTTCGGAAGCCTGCCCTTGCCTTCCATTATGTCAATTTCTCCGCACACCGGCCACCCGCCGCCCACGCCGAGCATCCAGAACGCGGGCCACATGCCCTGGGTGAGGGGCAGGCGCATGCTCGCTTCGATGCGGCCGTACATGAATGTTTTCTTGTTCGAACTGTTAAATCTGCCGGAGGTGATGGTGCCGTTGTTTCTTGTTTCAATAATGAGATGGCCGTTTTTCACGAAAATGTTGGAGCCTGCCTGGTCGTGGCCTGCGGTGTATTGTTCCTGTTCGCCGTTGGGCGGGTTGTTTGTCGGATTCACCGTCCAGTTGCTTTCGTTGAGGGCCGTGCTGTCGAACTCATCGGACCAGAATAGTTTCCAACCTCCGGAAAAAGCATTTGATGACAGTAAAAAAAGGAACACAAATGTGAGTTGGACAAATGTTGTTGTTTTCAGGCGGTGAAGCGCCATTTTGTAAGCCCTCTCTATCCCCCCGGTTGTGTTGAAGCGATTAAATTATCTAAAACTTCTTTCTTGCTCATAATATAATGGTGCATGCGGCGTTTTGCTTGGAAAAAAATCTTCTTGTTAAAAATTTTTTATTGGACAGCAGGTTCGTATAAATAAGCATTTCCTAAAAATCTGCAACTGCAAGGATAAGAATTGCAATGCGGATATTTCAGTCCGTATTTTCAGTTATTTTGCAACTTTTGCTATAAATTCATTCATTGCATATGATAGAATAATATATATCGGGTGTGTTATGCTCTTCGCCGTCGGAAGGAACCCATGACCGCTCAACGCAGAATCATGGCCGCAATTATCCTCGCACTGGCCGCAACAAATTTACAACTGAATGCCTGCACCGTATTTTGTATTCAGAAGGGCGACCAGCCGGTGGTCGGAAGGAACTATGACTGGGGGTTCAACGAGTGCATCGTTTTCATCAATAAAAGCGGCTTGTCCAAGACCGCGTTTGCCTATTACGGCGAGGCGCCGGACAACCCGGCCCAATGGCTGTCCCGGTACGGCAGCGCGACGTTCTGCCAGTATGGACGCGAAAACGGGTTTGCTGGCATGAACGAGGCCGGATTGGTGGTGAACGGGCTGTACTTGAGCGAAGCGCAATACCCCGCTCCGGACGCGAGAAAATCGGTTTCCATGGATCAGTGGATCCAGTACCAGCTCGACAATTTCAGCACCGTGGACGAGGTCGTCGCGAGCGATAAAACCATCCGGATACGCCAGCCCTCTGGAGATTATTCCCGGGTGCATTTTTTCGTCACCGACAAGAGCGGGGCCACAGCGGTGATCGAGCACCTGAACGGCGTCATGGTGTGCCATACAGGCGCTGGCCTGCCCTATGCCGCGCTCACCAACGATACCTACGACAATTCCCTTGCTTACTTGAGCAAGGGACTGACCGATACGGCAAGCACCGGTTCACTTGACCGGTTCTTTCGCGCAGCGACTCTTTCGAAAAATTACGACACTGCCGTTGCAACCGGCACGTATGGGGAATACATTTTGTCAAGAACGGAGCAGGGATCTACCCAATACAGCGTTATCTTTGACCCAAAGGGCCTGTATGTGGTCTTTAAAAGCCAGTCCAACCAACAATTCCGCTATTTCAACCTTGCATCGTTCGACATGTCATGCCGCACGCCGGTAAAAATGTTGAATGTGGAGGCCGTGGCCTCCGGGGACGCGACCGCTGGTTTCACGGACTATTCCACGCAGGCGAACGAAACGCTCATCCTGGACGCATGGGAAAACCTCGGAATAACCGTGTACCAGCCGGCGCTCGATTTTTTCGCACAGTATCCGGAACAGTGTACATGTACCGATGCAGGCGTGGCCGGCGTAACGCGGAGCCTGCCGGCATGGAACTCATCCAGAGCAAGACTGTTCGATCTGCTGGGAAGGTTGCTGGGAACTGCAATCATCCGGTATCCCGCGCGGGCGGGGACAAAGGTGATGCTCCCGAAACAGTCATGCGCAGCGGCTGGAGTTATCATCCAAGGCAAATGACCGTAAAAAGGATTCGTATGAAACAGGTTGGCCCTGTTGTTGCCGCAATTTTTCTTGCAGTGAGCGTAGTAAGCGCCTTGCCGAATGATTCACTCTCTATGCCGCCCGCGCAATCCTTCACCCTGCTGCCGGAATATTACATGCAGTTCGACATGTCCGCTTTTGCTCTCCAGCGCGATGCATTTTTCCGGCGCCAATATCTCGCCGAGCCCCACCCGGACCTGGACTTTTATTTGTTTTCGTTTAAGAGCTTCATCGCGATGGCATGGGACGTGGATTTCCTGTTCGGGCTCGGCGAGGTGCCGGGTGACAACGTGTTTACCAACCTCAACGTATCGCTGGGCTACGGCCCAGACCTCGAACTGCGGCTCCGCAACGCATGGGTGACCGCCGGCCTCGAACACCGTTGTTTCCATGATATTGACAGAAAGGACTTCCCCATCGTCTGGTGGGACCGGCTGCACGCGGAGGCGTCGTCGCCCAACGCGCGCCTCAACACTTATTGGCGCACGCTCGTGGCCGACCGGGAATTTTCGTACAGAAACCGCGTCGCATGGCAGGCCGGGGCGGGATATTACCTCAAGGAACTGTTCGGCTGGGTCGATCCGTATAAAATTGACGGGAACGATCCTTTCATATGGGATGCGTCGGCAAAATGCCGGTACGCGTTCTACAAGCGCCGCAGCTGGATTTTTTCCATGCGCGGCGAGACAACGGTGGGCAATTTCAGCCGCCTGGACGGCTCCCATGTCGCGAACGGGACCAACTGGTTCTGGCGCGAGGCCGTGGGCGTCGAGGCCTTTTTCATCCGCGGCGCGCGCGGCGGCTGCGTCTACGCGCTCTATGATCTCGACGACATGCCGGTGCAGCCAAGCGACCCGCCGTTCACCCTGGGCGATTCGCGGTTTTCACGGAACGGACTTTTGCAGATAGGAATTACCGTTTTTAATTAGTCGTCATGTTCATTTCATCCCGTAATTTTGATGATTTTAATTTTAGCAAACCACGTTCAGCCTCGTTATATTAACTGGTATCAAGCTTATGTCGGTTGAAAGGAAATTATGAAAATTGTTGCTTCGATCGCTCTCGTTCCGCTTTTTCTTTTTCTGAATTGTTCCAATCCGCTGCAAAAAATACTTGACCAGTTCGACAGGACACCTGAGATCGACGCGTTCACCAAGGCGGTAAAGGTGAGCCTGCCGCTTGCCTACGCGGCGAACACCGCCATGGACGCGGTGAACGGGATTGTTCAACCGGGCGTCACCGTGGTGCGCACGCCGCCGAACCCTGATTCCTTTCCGTGCAACGCTATCGTGACCATCTCAGTAACCCCGGCGCATCCGCTGCCGGTGGGTCCCACCACGGTGAACGGCGCCATGGTGGTCGCGGCGCTGTGGAGCGACTCGAACGCGGCGGTGGGGTCGGTGTTCTTTACAAACACGAATATCAAGGACGGCACCTTCTCGCTCAAGAACGTCGCCCTCGTACCCATGGTGCGCGACACGTCAGGCACCATGGTGGTGTTCGCGTCCGAGGGCATCAACACCGATTCGGCCGAGACGTTCAACGCAACCGTCAAGCTCACGGATTCCGCGGTGAAGGTGCAGCTCGGCGGCGTGCCCACTACGCTTCCCACCGACAGCTCACTCGCCGTGAACCAGAAGGCATGGATCACCATTGCAAAGCTGCCCGCCGGCGGCGTTTTGGGACAGGAGACCTACACGCTGTACGGCGCGAGCCAGTATCTGGGTGTCAGCCCCTCAACCACGGATGTGGTCCAGGCCGTTATGCTCGCGGTAACGATGAAACCCTTCGCATGCCGCAGTAACCCTCTCGTCTCAACCCAGACCACGGGCTATGCCATGATCCTCGACCTTAAAGTGAATACGAATATCGAGATGGGAACCACGATACTGGGGTTCGGCAACGCATGCGATGGAAAAGGGATCATACGGCTCGCGACCGGCTGCTATATCATGAAGACCGGGTCGACCGTGGCGTTGAATTTGGATAAATAAAAAGATTTCTCGCAAAAGGACGCAAAGATCGCCCGAGAATAAGATTGCCACAGAGACACAGAGAAAAATAGGAGGCGAGAGTGAACGTCGAGGTGTTTGCAAAATACTGTCCTTTGTCAATTATTATCATGATAGGATTCTCTTCACTCTCCGCCCAACCCGACTCCGGCAACATCATCCACGCCGGCCAGGCCACCTATTATGCGGCCACGGGCGACGGCAACTGCATGTTCGGCCCGTCGCCCAATGATCTCATGGTGGTCGCCATGAACAATACGGAATACGACAGTGCCTCGGTATGCGGCGCTTCCATTCATGTCAAGGGACGCTTGGGTGAGGTGACGGTGCGCATCGTTGACCGGTGCCCCGAATGCCCGAAGGGCAACATCGACATGAGCCCGCAGGCGTTTGCGAAAATAGACGACACGATCCTCGGCCGCGTGCCGGTAACGTGGTGGTACGTTGAAACGCAGGTGACGGGCCCCATCCAATACCGCGTGAAGACGGGCAGCAACGCCTGGTGGATCGGCATCCAGATCCTCAATCATAGAACGCCAGTTGTCAAGGTCGAGGCGCTTTACAACGGCGCATGGGCGAACGTCCCCCGCACGGACTACAACTACTTCGTTGACACGAGCGGGCTCGGGCCCGGACCGTTCACCCTGCGTGTCACCGATTTTTACGGCCAGCAATTGGTGGACACCAATATTCCCCTTTCGCCCGACGCCATTACAAACGGACTGGCGAATTTTTCGAGTCATTCGGCGGTGATCGCCATGTCTTCCGGAATGAAAATAAATAAAAAGGATCGTGCATTTATTTCAATGAATTTAGGCGGCGGATTTGAAAAATTTCAGGCGGCGGACGTGTTTGATGTTTTTGCGGTGGATGGAAGTTTCGTCCACAGAACTAACGTGGACGGAATGAAAACATTACGTGCGGGGAAAAATACTGCAAGTGGGGTTTTTATTGTTAGGCCGGTCGACTTTGTAAAATATTAGCAACCCTTAGAAGATTATTAGCATTCATTCCACATAGCTAAAATAAAGAAGTATACTCCATATCGATTCATTTGAACCGCCGCTTCAAGGGTGCGCCCAGCGGAAGGTTCGGGTTTGCCCCCGGCCACACCCAGGAGAGGGGAGTGGGTGCAGATCACCGCCGCCGCATTGGTTTCTTTTTTAGCAAGGGGCGGCGGAAGCTGCACCCCGGGGGAGATACTTCTCCCCCGAATCATTTTTATTTTTAATTAAAATCTTGTAAAAACCTGCTCAATTCCCTTCCCGCCCTTCCATCGAGCCTTCGCCACAAAGCAGCCTTTGGCGATAATCTGAGGAACGACGACCGCACGGCCTGGCTGCATGGGAAGGGAAGCGCACAATCTCCCTCGTAAATCGAACACGTCAACGAATATTTCTTTTGCGTCTTTAACGCCCGGTCCGGCCAGCGAAAGCATGTCGCCGCCGCTGAGCACCAGCAGGATGGTGCGGGCCGTCACCATGGAGGCCGCCCCTAACCGCGTTGACATGACAGGAATCCCCATGCTCTCGATCGCCGCAAGCGCGTTGACCTTTCCAGCGCCCCAGCGCACATCCGGCGTGGTGATGTTCCCCGTGTATTTGTCCTTTGTTGCGGTGTTCTGCAGGGTTTGCACCACGGTCTGGGGGGTGAGGGTCTTGTCGGCCTCGAGCATGAGCGCGATGATGCCCGCCACGATCGGCGCGGACACCGAGGTACCCTGGGTCCACCCATAGCGGCCGCGCGTGTTGCTGTGGTCCGGCCACACGGCAGTCCGGCCCGTCTCCTCGGCTTGAGAGCTCATGGCACCCGTGATGATACGGCCGCCGGCGCAAATCTCGGGTTTTACCCTTCCGTCAACCGTGGGCCCGATGCTCGACCACGGTGCCCACTGGTACAGCGTGGTGTCGCCGATGCCGGTCACGGTGCCGTCATAAAGCGGCTGTACGGTTTTGCTGAAATAACTGCCCACCGAAATGATCGTCTTTGCCGTGCCGCCCACCTCGTCGATTGTGGTGATGGTGTCGCCGTCGGAAAATCCCGGCAGGCTCAACCCGCTGAAATTCTGTTTGTAGCAGTTCCACGCGTGGATGGTTTGGACGGTGGTTGACGCCAGGCGCACGCCGGGAACAAGGTTCATGCCGTTGGCATACATCGCAACCTCAATGTGCGGCTTGAGGTTGGCGGCATTGCGGCGCTCGACATAGGTGTAGAATATCATCGTGTCGGGGCCGGTCGCGCTATTGGGATATAACACCGTGTCTATGGATTGGAAGTTGACGCTGGTAGTGAGCACGCGGCCGCTTTTTTTATATGCCATTGTTGTGAGGTCGATGAAATAGATGGTGTCGGTGAACGCCTTGTTGGGCTCGCCCCAGATGTCTGCATAGGAATAGGCATAGTGATGGACATCGGTGGGGCTTAGGGAATCGATGATTATTTCAGGCCAGACCCATGTTCCTCCTGCCCCGCCCGCCGGGAGCGTGAATTTAATGTGCGCCTTTAAGTTCCCATCGTTGCCCGCGGCGCCCACGATGATGTGGCCTGCGCCTGAGAGCTGGTCGATGGTTTGGTCCATGAGCGACGTGCCGTCGTGAGGCCCTTCCTGGATGCCGATGCTCATGTTCACCACGCACGGCATGGCAAGGGAATCGGCGATCGAAAAAACCCACTTGAGCCCGTCGATGAAATTTGCAACGCTGTTGCCGTATTTCACCGCGATGATGCCGGCCTGTGGCGCTGCACCCCAGAACGGGTGGGTGGTATCGGAGCCTGCGCCGCAACTCGCGACAATTGTGCCATGTCCCGACTCTTGCGTGCCGAACAAGGTGTCCTGGTCGATTTCCTTCTGCATTTTAACGAGCCCGTAGCCGTACGGTTTGGGTGGAATCCCCGATGTATCGGTCTGGTCCCACATCGCAATGAAACGAGTGTGGCCCAGCGAATCGAGGAAATCAGGGTGATGGGGCTCGAACCCCGTATCAAGAAAACCGATGAGCACGCCTTTGCCCGTGAAATGTTTGGTTAGATAGTTGGGTGCCCTGCCCTGCACTTCATTGATATGCGCCTGGTTCCGCGCCGAATCCATGGTGGGGTAGAATTTCGTGCGGTTGTCCACGAACAGGATGCCGTCAACCGCGGTGAGGTACGGTGCCGTGCTTTCGCAACCTTCGAGGGTGATGACGTCGCCGATGCGCGATATCAACCGCCAGCCGGCTGCCGTGAGGCCCGATTCGGAAAATGAGGCGTCCACCAAGGCCGCAACGCGGATGGTTTTTTTGCATCCGGACTTTTGTACGTCCTGTACTGCGGCGCGAAGGTTTTCTTTTGTCGGATACTTCGGGTGTTTTTGAAGCTCGAACGTACCGAGATAGGGTCCAAAATTTCTGCAAAAAGCGGGATTGAACGAGGCCAGGATCATAAAACAGATAATTAACAGGCACGTCCGGTAAATCATGGTAATCTCCACCCAGTCCTTCAATGTATTAATAATATTATAGCACTTGTGGGCGGGATTTGCCAAAAAATGTTTATAAGAATGTTGAAGGGCAAGTCTGCCTTTGACCCACCGGCTTCCGCCCGCGCCTTGAATATGATGCAAAAAAAATGCCTGCGCGGCGGCGATCCGACTTCATCCCGCCCCCTCAATGGGAGAGGGGGAAAATATGGAGTGAAAATTATTATTGGTGGCTGGTGATCCAATCTTGGGAGCACGAGCTTTTACACGGTCAGAAAAATATTGTAGCTCTTTAGGATGCCTGAAATATTTATACTTTACAACTGCTGTTTGCGGGCGCGCCCAACGGATGCGAGAATTTTGCAACGGTGGTACCCGGCTGCACCGAGGAGGGGCAGCCAGAGACCCTGCAGGCCGGAGGCTGAGGTGGCTCGATCGAGGGGGAGCTTCCCCCACCAGATTGTATTTTATCACTAATGAAATATAAGAAGATTAAACAAGCCTGGTTTGTTTACATTCTGGAGTGCGGGGACGGCACGTTCTACACCGGGATCACCAATAATCTGGAAGGCCGGATCAGGGCTCACCGATCGGGCAGGGGGGCGAAATATACGCGGGGCAGGCTGCCGCTGAAATTGGTCTGTTCGATATCCTGCAGGAACAAAAGCACGGCGCTTAAAAAAGAATACGCTGTAAAACGGCATTCGAAGAAGGACAAGCTGGCAATGATCAGAACATCATCAAGTGTGCAGGAGGATGAATTTTAATACACTATTGCGGCTTTTTTAACGCGATAATCGCCTGCTTCAAAGTCACAACCTCCTCTAAGAGCATTGCGACCTTCTGCTCCACGACGGAAAGCCTGTCGTTCAGGGGAAGCCCCGTAGCAGGAGCGGCGGCCTGCGGCACGGCTGCAACAGCCTCGGACGGACCCGGCTGCGCCGCCGCATCACCCGAAAAGAGGTGCGCGTAACGCTGTTCTTTTCTTCCCGGCTGCTTAGGCAGCTTGACAATGAGGGGGCCGTTCTCCCAGTTCATGAGTTTCTGGATCGTCGTCTCCAGTTCGGCAGGATCTTTGAACGAATACATCCTGCCCGTGACGCCGCGCAGCTCCCCGCCGGTGAGCGGGCCGCGGAGCATGAGCGCGGTGAGAACGGCAAGCTCGGGCCGCATCTGGTTGGTGGCGACGGTGCGGCCATTCACGATGCTGTCCTGGTGCGTTGCGCCCGTCTCACCCTTTATGGCTGAAAGCCTGGCGGGAAGGCTGTGTTCGTACTTGGGGACCCTGCCGCCGGCGGTTGACATCTGCCACGCCAGATCCTTCGAGCGAAGCGTCGTGAGCGTGGCGCTCACCTCCTCCTCGGAAAGCGACATCACCGGGTCGCGGTTGTTTTTCTGGTTGCACGCCAGCACCAGCGCATTGAGCGAGAGGGGGTAGTATTCGGGCGTGGTGAGTTCCTTTTCGACAAGCGACCCGAGCACGCGCGCTTCGACGGGGGAGAGGGTGATGTCCATGGGACGGTGTCCTTTCTTTAATTGGATAACTACAAATAGCAAAAATAAATATTCGCCAGTGAATTTAAAAAAAATGTCGGGGGAAGTCCAGCCTGTCTCACAAACTACTTAAATAATCATGGCGCCTGCCGGTCACGGCACCGGCAACTTTTCCGCCCTTCCTGTTGGGCGGGTTGATCCTTCCGGTCTCGCCTTCGGCTCGGGCAACTTGGCCCCTTTATGCTTGACGGCGAGGGCCGGGCAGCACCGCGCTTTGGCGACGGCCTCCGGGTCGCCCCTGGCGCGGCGGCGGAGTTCCTGTTAGTCAATAACTATTGGCGGCGCCAATCGGGCTTAACCTTCTTTCCAAATTATTTGTTTTAAGGTTATTAAAAAAGTAATGTTACTTAACAACTGCTCACCGCGGGTGCGCCCAACAGAAGGTTGAATCTCGCGACTATCAGTACCCGGCCGCACCCAGGAGGGGGTTGCGGGAGACCGGCCGCGCAATTTCGGGAAAGAAAATATTACAGAACATTGGGAAGCGCGGACGGACTGGAGTGAGGGGGAATCGTCCCCCACAATATGTTTTTAACTATATTAATAAAAAGAATAGATTCCATCACCTCAACACAAAGGACCGCCAATGAAGAGGTTTTATTATCTCTCGTCCATCACGATCATCGTACTGTTTTCTCTTGCTTTTTCTGCCAAGGACAAACCAGCCGAAGGCGTGATTCTCAAGGCCGACTACGGCGCAAAGCAACAGTGGACCTACACCATTTCATATACATCGCAGGGTAATTTCAGGCAGAAATCCGCGAACACCGCAAAGTCCACGGAAATCAAATGCCTCTTGGTCGCGTCGAAAAAGGACGCGAAGAAACTGTCCCTTAAGGCCGACAGCGTGTCGATCAAGTCCGACATTTACAAGGAGGATCTGCAAAAAGAAATCACCGAAAAGCTGCAGAAGTCCGATTATTCCCTTTCCCTCGCCAACGGATTTCCTTCCATAGACACTTCCAAGGAAATTCCGGCGGGCAACTACCTCGAGTGGGACCTGTACCGGCAGCTCGCGAAGCTCCTGCCCTCGCTCCCAGCAAAGCCGTTGAAGCCCGGTTTCACATGGGAGCGAACCGACGTGTTTCCCATGAACAGCCCGCGCGGCAGGGTGTCGTGCGAGGTCTACCGCAACTACACCTTCAACGTGCTCGCCGGCGATTCGGCCATGATAAGCTGGAAATTCCGGTACGCGGGAAGCGGAAAGGCCGACAGCTCGGCGCTCAGCAATGTTCCCGTGTTCGGCACCGGCAACGGCACCGCGGTGCTCGACGTGAAAAACGGCAGCATCATCACCGCCGAGATGAATTTCACCACGCCCGTGGCCATGGTCGGCGACGTAAGTGTGGTGTGGCATGAGAACGCGGTGATAAAACTGGTGGACGTGAAATAGTTTTTCCTAGGAGGCGGCCATGCGTTCCAAGTCCAGTCGTCCCTTCACGCTGCTGATTTGTCTTGTCGTTTCTTTGCCGATTGCGGGCCTTCCCGCCACCGTCTCCATCGGCCCCAACAAAGAGGTGCTGCTCGACGGAAAGCCGTTTTTTCCCATCATGACCTGGCTGCAGAACGCGTCACGCATCGCCACGGAAAAGACCTACGGCATAAACACCTTCGTTGGCCAGGGCGACAATTCGACGGCGCTCGCGTATTGCAACGAGGCGCAGGCGCAGGGCGTGTATGCGGTTCCCTCGTGGAACGCCCCGGAAATCGCGTCGGTAAAGGCGCACCCGGCCATGCTCGGCTGGGTGTTCGGGGACGAGCCCGATCTGCAGGGCAACAACATTCCGCCGTCGGCCATAAAGTTGCAATACGATTCGATCAAGGCGGCCGACTCGGACCATATCACCTTTCTCACCATCACCTCTGGGTTCTACAGCGGTGACGCCCTGCCGGCGTGGATGAACGGCAGCGATTCCATGTATTACAGCTATCCCAAATTCACCGATGTGATCGGGTTCGATTATTACCCGGTGTACGGCTGGTGCAGGCCCGACTGGATTTACAAAGTGGGAGGCAGCCAGGACGAGCTTGTCAGCAAATACTGCAAGGGGACCAAGAGCACCTACCAGTGGATCGAGTGCGTCGCGACCTCGGGCCAGTGGTGCTCGATCCCCGCGCGCGGTACCGACGACGGGCCCTATCCCTACGAGGTGAAGGACGAAGTGTGGCTCGCAATAGTAAAGGGGGCGAATTCGATCGGCTATTTCACGCATTCCTGGAAGTGCCCGGGCTATTCGCAGTGCTGCGTTTCCGATTCACAGATCGCCATGCTCAAGCAGGTGAACGGCCAGATCACGGCGCTCACCAGCGTGCTGTGCGGTGCCGATTCCAAGGCGGCCGTCACGGTTCAAACAAACGATCCGAAAGGATCGATTGCCTTCCGGGTCAAGGAATACAACGGGAGCCTTTACATTTTCGCTGTTGACGTCATAGAAATCACGGGGGCAAAAGACACGCAGCAGGTCACCGTCACCGTGCCGGGGCTTCAGGGTCCGGTAACGGTGTATGACGAAGAAAGGACGATCACCCCGAACGGCACATCATTTTCGGATACCTTCCTTAAAATCAACCCCGTGCATATTTACGTGTCTTCGACCACAGCTACAATCCAGCAGAAAATTCAAGCCTATGGTATGATCAGGCCTCTGCGGGTGTCCTACAGTGGACGGGCGTCCTCGGTAAAATTTTTTGTGCAGAATAGATCATCAGGTATTATCCGGATATATTCCTGTTCGGGCACGCTGCTGCGCACCATGAATACTGAAGCAGGCGCGGCCACCTGGGACTGCCGTGACGAATCGGGTAAAAAAGTCGCTGCCGGGATTTATCACGCGGCGACTTCCGGATCGCAAAAGTCTGTCATTCCAGTTCTGGTACGATGATCAAAAATGAGCCGGTGTCTTTGATCCGGCTCCCATTTTCGCCCAGCATAAAAACCGGATTGCCTCCCCGTTGCCTAAAATCTCTGGTACGTTTTTTGCAATTCTGCAAATAAGTCTTCCGTTAAACGTTTCCATTAATTTAGTTGCGGCATGGCTCCCGTGAAACAGAACCCGTATTTTTTTTATCCGGCATTATCAATTTCGCGAAAGGATCTTATAAATGAGAATCCGGCATGCAATGCTTTTTTTGGCAGCGGGAATTGCCCTGGCATCGGCGTATGATGAAAAGTCAATGCCCGATCTCATCATACCCGAGCAGATTGATTCCAAGAGCCTCGAAGTGAACGTAACCCACCGGTTCTACCGCATTCCCACGGCCCAGTTTCCCGATAATTTCATCGCAGGCGCAAATGTTAAGGTGGGGCTCAGATATGCGATCTGGGAAGGACTGGAGGTGCGGTCGGAATATGTTTTTATCCCGAAGGAATTTGCTTTTGACGCGGGTTATACCCTTTCATTTCCGCAGCTCTATTTCCGGGCGCAGGCATATCTTCAATTTTACGGCGCGCAGTCGGACGTTTCGTCGAACTGGAATTATAACGCCTTGTATGAGATCAATCTCCAAAGTACCGCGATCCTGTGGAGGCTTTTTCCTGTTGTCAACTTCGCCTTTGACGGCCTTTCCAAAAAGTTCGGCCTCGGGACGGGATTGGACATCATGATTCTGGATAATCTTGACTTAGTGGGAGAATATTATCCCGTTCTGGGGGCGCGGGACATCCAATTCAACGGGGCGCCCCGCGTCGATTATTTCCTGGCGGGCGTCAAATTAACCACCCACGGCCATCATTTCATGATAAACGTTGGGAACAGCAGGGACATGGTCATGCGGCGGCTCATGCGCGGCGCGCCGGACAACACGCTCTCCTACGGCTTCACCATCCAGCGGTTGTTCGCGTTCTAGCCCAAGAGACCGGCCATGCCCGAAACGGTGCAACCACGCGGACGATTGAATCTTCTGAAAATGCCGGCCGCCGGCGAATGGCGAATCGCAGTGATGAGTGTCATCCTTCAATTCGGCATGGCGCTTTTTTTCAAACCGCGGTGCCGATGAGAGGGCACTGGGCCCTGCGGTTTCCATTGAGGTTCTTTACGGAGGAAAATCCTATCCGGCATCGTCATTTGTGCGCGACGACAATGGAAAGGCGATTGCATACCGGTTCACCGGAAACAGGAAGATTATTCCGCTTATGCGCACCGGGTGCGTCGTCTGCCTCGAAAGCCGTCCCGGAGGGAAAATCGGCAACGCTGCCTACAGCATGCGCGATCTGGCGCGCAACGCCGCGCGTTTTTCGCTGGTGCCGGTTCCGTCAATCGAGGGGGAGGGCGAAGTGACGATACGGATTTCGGCCGGGGGAACCACACAGACAGCGCCGCGGCAATTGGAATCCCGCAGGTAAAGTCGAGTTTTCAAAAACCGGACTTCTCAGCTGTCAAGCTCGATTCGTATCGGCTTCACGCCCCAGATGTCATCGGCGTATTGCTGGATGGTGCGGTCGGAGCTGAAGCGCCCCATGTTCGCCACGTTGAGAATCGACATCTTGGCCCACTTGTCCGGCTTGCTGTAGGCGTCGGCAAGGGTCTTCTGGCACTGCACGTAGGAATCGAAATCCGCCATCACCATGTACCGGTCGCCGCCGTTGAGCAGCGAGTCGTAGATGGGCCTGAAGAGCTGCGGGTCCTCGGGGGAGAAAAAGCCCATAGAGATGAGGTCCATCACCTTCCGGAGCTTTTCGTTCTTGTGGTAGTAGTCCCACGGGTTGTAGCCCTTGGCGCGCACCTCGCTCACCTCGTTGGTGCGCAGGCCGAAAATGAAGATGTTCTCGTCGCCCACTTCCTCCCACATCTCGATGTTCGCGCCGTCCATGGTGCCGATGGTGATGGCGCCGTTGAGCCCGAACTTCATGTTGCCGGTGCCCGACGCCTCGGTGCCGGCCGTGGAGATCTGTTCGCTCACGTCCGCCGCCGGCATGATGAACTCGGCAAGCGATACGCGGTAGTTTGGGATAAAATGTACGGCGAGCAGGCTGTTGGTGTCCGGGTCGCCGTTGATGACGCCTGCCACGTTGTTGATGAACTTGATCATGAGCTTTGCCATGTAATAGCCAGGCGCGGCCTTGCCCGCGAACAGCATGGTGCGCGGCACAAAGCCTTTTTTGTTCCCCGCCTTTATGTCGCTGTACATCGAGATGCAGTGCAGGATGTTGAGCGTCTGGCGCTTGTATTCGTGGAATCGCTTTACCTGTACATCGAACATGGTGTCCGGGTTGAGCCGGATGTTCTCCCATTTCTTGATGACCTGCGCGAAGCGCTTTTTATTGGCGAGCTTCACCTCGTGCCACTGCTTGCGGAATTCCGGGTCGTCGGCAAATGGCGCGAGCTTCTTGAGCTCCATGAGGTCCTTTATCCAGCCGCTGCCGATCCTGCTCGAGATGAGCGACGAAAGGGACTGGTTGGCGGTGTAGAGCCAGCGCCGTTGCGTGATGCCGTTGGTCTTGTTGTTGAATTTTTCGGGCCACATGTCGTAGAAGTTCTTCACCAGGCCGTTGGCGAGCAGCTTGGTGTGCAGCTCCGACACGCCGTTGACGGAATGCGACCCGACGATGGCGAGGTAGGCCATGCGCACCTTGGGTTCGGGCCCCTCCTCGATGAGCGACATGTCGCGCAGCTTCTCGATGTCGCCCGGATATTTGTACGACACCTGGCGCAGGAACTTGCTGTTGATCTCGTAGATGATTTCCATGTGGCGCGGTAGCAGGTTTTTCATGAGGCTCACCGGCCATTTTTCGAGCGCCTCGGGCATGAGCGTGTGGTTGGTGTAGGCGAACGTGCGCACCGCGATGTCCCACGACTCGTCCCAGGTCAGGCCGTATTCGTCGAGGAACAGCCGCATGAGCTCCACGATGGCGATGGCCGGGTGCGTGTCGTTGAGCTGGATCGCCACCTTGTCGGCAAAGTTGTGGAAGTCCTTGTTGTTCGAGCGGTAGCGCCTGATGATGTCCTGCAGCGAGGCCGAGGTGAAGAAGTGCTGCTGCTTGAGGCGCAGTTCCTTGCCCGAATGGTTGTTGTCGTTGGGGTACAGCACCTTGGAGATGTTCTCGCTTGTCAATTTATCTTCGCAGGCGCCGATGTAGTCGCCGCTGTTGAAATACTCGAAGTTGAACTCGTGCGCGGCGCGCGCGCTCCACAGGCGCAGCGTGTTGACCGTGTTGTTGCCGAAGCCCGGCACCGGCACGTCGAAGGGGAGAGCGATCACCTCGTCGGTGTCCACCCATGCCACCTGCTGTTTGCCGTGCTCGTCGGTGTGGTAGAGCGTCTTGCCGTAGTACTTGATGCGGACCTTGTATTCGGGCCGCTCCATCACCCACGGGTTGGCGTTCTGCAGCCACTGCTCAGGGAACTCAACCTGGCTTCCGTTGATGATGCGCTGGTTGAAGATGCCGAACTCGTACAAAATGCCGTAGCCCACGGCAGGAAGCTCGAGCGAGGCCATGGAATCGAGGAAGCAGGCCGCGAGCCTGCCGAGGCCGCCGTTGCCGAGGCCCGCATCGTGCTCCTGATCAACGATGTCCTCAATGTCAAGGCCAAGGTCCTTCATGGCCTCGGTGCAGCTCTTGAACATCTCGAGGCTCACGATGTTGTTGGAGAGCAGCCGGCCCATGAGGAATTCCATTGACATGTAATACACGCGCTTCACGTTGTTCTCGTGGTACTGCTGCTTGCTGATGATCCACCGCTCGATGAGCCGGTCGCGCACCGTGAAGGCGAGGCTCAAAAACTGCGAGTACGCGGTGAGGGAGTATTTGTCTTTTGCGAGACAGTATTCGAGGTTGTTCAGAAAGCCGAGCCGCACATTGTCCCGGCTCATCCCCTTGAAATGGACCGACCAGTTCTTGTTGTTCTTGTCATCCACCTGCTTCAAGGGCTCGGAAGAGGATTTGAGCATATGGTTCCTTTTCTTCGGGGAAGGAGAGGGCGTTTCTATTTGGTAACAGGACACAATAAAATAATTGATGAGGGAGGATGTTTGGAGAAACTAATGAGCAATGTATCAGCGTAAAAAAAAATGCGATGAGGACATTTTTGGTGCCGGTCATTGAGGGTGTCATTCCCGCGGAGGCGGGAATCCAACCTTTGGATTTTATAGGAAAAAATGGACTCCCGCTTTCGCGGGAGTGACATTATCCTAGGATTTTTTGAATAGATCATAAAAAAGAAGGCCGCGGTATTCCGCGGCCTCTCCCCTGGGTACTCGGAAAAGGGGTTCTCTTATTCCACTTTCACCTCGATCTGTTTGGGTCTCGCCGCCTCGGTTTTCCTGAGCGTCAATTCAAGAACGCCGTTGGCGTATTTCGCCTCGACGTGCTCGGCGTCAACGTGGTCCGGGAGCGCGAACTCCCTGCGGAACGAGCCGTATCGCCTTTCATAATGGTAATACCGGTTCTTTTCTTTTTCGGTCTTCTCCTCTTTCTTCTCTCCGCTCAGGGAGAGAACGCCGTTCTTGACCTCGACGGCGATGTCCTTCTTGTCCAGCCCGGGCATATCGGCCCTGATTTTGTAGGTGTCCTTTTCCTCAACGATGTCGACGCGCGGGTAATTGACAAGTGAAATGTCCCGGTCCCATGCGTTGAAGATGCCCGTGCCAAGAAAATCGTCCAGCAAGTTGGACAAGGTGGTTGCCGGTGTTTCATACCTGATGAGTGCTGACATAAGTCCTCCTTTTTAAGGTTTATAAAAATTGGTTGTCGTTTTTTGTCTTAGACTTTCGAAAGAAATTCCTCCACGCTTTTACAGGTATTGAGCGTGATTTCAAGGTTCGTGATTTCGTCCTTGCTGATTATGCTTTCCCTTTTCGGCCTTCCTCCAAGAAAGGGAATGTAATCTTTTTTAAGAACGTCCTCGAGTTTTATGGATCGTTTGTCTATCACATGCCTGTTCGTTTCCATCTGATCCTCCAATGTTCAATTGCGGATTCTGTTTTTCAACAGCTAATAAAGGCAATGGGTATGCCAATAGAAAAGTGGCGGAATTTAAGGGATTTTGAGGGGGGGATTTTGGTGGTGTTTGATAATTGAACGGGGAATAAATCAGATGGTTTGATTATGAGACAAAGTTCTTCAAGATAACTTAAAAAATTTTTTGAATTCCTACCTTCTGAGAACTTTGATACATTTATATGGACAGAGATGATTGGTGTATTGTCAAATTTCGTTGCTCGATTGGCGCCACCGATAACTGTTGACTAACAAGAACTCCCCCGCCGCGTTAGGCAGGCAAGAAGGCCGCGCTCAAAATCAAATTTTCACCAACCAGCGTTCCGCGAATCGAAAATTGCGTTGATACTTTTCAACCGCCGCATCAAGGGTGCGCCCAGCAAAAGGAACGGGCTTGAATCAAATGGCGCCCGGCTGCACCCAGGAGGGGGTAGCGTAGGACCAATCGCGCTGATTCCCGGCATTTGAGAAATATAGGAGCGCGATTGGGCTGAAGCGAGGGGGAAACTTGCCCCACATGAAATGTTTTATCTTATTTTAAAGACCTATGAAAAATTATTCCCACTACCTCTTCGACGCCGACGGCACGCTCATCGATACCACCGAGCTCATCTACCAGTGCTTTCTCTACACCTGCAAAAAGTTCGGCGACAGGCAGGTATCGCGGGCGGAAGTGATCAGGAACATCGGCCTCACGTTGCGAAGCCAGATGGAAGTGTACTTCGGTCCGCTTGACAATGAGCGGTTCTCCATGCTGGCGGGCGAACACATGAATTACCAGCTGTCAATTTATCCGAAATATCTGAAGCTGTTCCCGACCGTGAGAGAGGGGCTCGCCTGCCTGCGCGAACGGGGAAGGCATTGCGGCATTGTCACCTCGCGCAGGCGGCAGACGCTTGAACTGTACCTTAAAAAGACAGGGATATTTGAATTCTTCGAGATATTTGTTACGCCGGAAAATACTGAGAAGCATAAGCCCGAACCCGATCCGGTCCTCGAAGCGCTGTCGCTCTTCAAGATCAACGATAAATCCACAGTGCTCATGGTCGGCGATTCGGAGTTCGATGTTCAATGCGGCGTCCAGGCAGGCGTTGATACCGCTTTTGTAAATTGGAGCCACAATGATCATTCGTCATTCAGGATCAAGCCGTCATACCTGATTGACGATTTCAACCAATTATGCCCTCCGGCCGCATGACATTGTATATTTAATCGCACATGGTAACCTTCACTTCCGTCACGAAAAAATTCGGCTCCGGAACGCTCGCGGTCGACGATGTGTCGTTCGCCGTGGGCGAGGGCGAGTTTTTCGCCCTGCTCGGCCCCAACGGCGCGGGAAAGACCACGCTCGTCAAGATGATGCTTGATTTTGTCAAGGTGACAAAAGGCACAATCGATATAAACGGGGTCTCGAGCGCGCTCCCTTCGGGACGGCAGGGTGTTGGGTATCTTGCCGAGAATATTAAAATACCCGGATATCTCTCCGGGCTCGATTATCTCCGGCGGCTGGCCGAACTGTGCGGCATGGAAAGCGCCGCGGCAAAAAAGACCATCGCGGAATTGCTCGACACCGTCGGAATGTCGGGAAAGGAAAGGGCTGCGGTAAAGACCTATTCAAAAGGCATGCTCCAGCGCATCGGCCTCGCGGGTGCCATGCTTGCCGGCACCAAGGTGCTCGTGCTCGACGAGCCGGTAAGCGGCCTTGACCCCCTTGGCATCCGCGACGTCCGGCGCATCATGGAGGCGCTCAAGCAGAAGGGCGTCACCATCATCCTCAACTCCCATCTGTTAAGCGAAGTGGAAAAGACCTGCGACACCGCGGCCATCATCAACAAAGGCAAAATCGTGCTCAAAGATAAGATCGCATCGATCGTCCGCGAGGGGGAGACGCTCGAGGATGTGTTTGTGCGGGTGGTTGAGGCCGGCCATGCGTAAGTTGCTCCATATTGTCAAATATACCGTAGTTGACCTGCTCCACCAGAAGAGCTTTTTTATACTGCTCGGCGTGAGCATCGCGTTCGTTCTGCTGCTGCGCGGCTGTTACAAGGGGAATTATGTCGATGCGTCGAGCGGCCACGCCATCGACAGCGTCAAGGTCGCCTGGTATGCCTCGATCTTCGCGTTTCACGTCGTGTGCGCCGGTGTTTTACTCATTGCCGTCATTCTTTCGATGGGCCTTTTCAGCCGCGACCGGGAAAACGGCACCACGCTTTACATGCTTTCCGCGCCTGTGTCCCGCACCGTGTACGCGGCGGGCAGGGTTGTGGGCGTATGGATCGTTTCGTTCGGGTTCATGTTCGTGCTCCACCTCACCATCTTCATCATAACCTTTTTAAACGCCGGCGGCACCATGCCCGGATACCTGGCCGCCTCGCTGGTCTGTTCTGTCAATGTGCTCTTCGTAACGCTGCTTGTCTGCCTGCTTTCCCTGTTCATGCCGGATTTCGCCGCCGCGATTGTCGGGATCGGCATTGTCGGGATCAGTTATGTTTCCGACCTGTTCTACGTGATCATGCAGAGCAGCGTGGTGCAGTCCGCGGTCGGCACCGCGGCGGGCAAGGTGTCGGTGTGGAGAATGGCATGGCCCAAGATTTCATCTTTGCAAAGCTACGCGATCTCGCTTGTCGACAATAGCCCTTTTCACAGCATCGGGCCGGTCCATCCGCTGATCAACATGACCCTGTACAGCTGCCTGATCTCGTTTTTTCTCGTCCTCGCGTTCAGGAAACGTGAATTATAAAAAAGGAATCATGATGAAGACCCTTTATTTCGACCTCATGTCCGGCGCCAGCGGCGACATGATCTTGTCCGCGCTGGTGGATGTCGGCGTGCCCAAAGCCTATCTCGGCAGGGAACTATCAAGGCTCAGAATCCCGGGCTTTGCCTTTGACGTGGAAAAACGGAAGCGCAGCGGCATTTCCTGTTTACACCTGAGAATGAAGTGGGACACGCCGCGCTCATACCGCCACCTCCGCCAGATCCTCGACATGATAAAAAAAGCGAATTACAAGAGAAGCGTCTATGAGCGGTGCGAGGCGGTGCTCATGCGGCTGGGAAGGGCGGAGGCGAAGGTGCACGACATGCCGCTTGAAAACGTCCATTTCCACGAGGTGGGCGCGGTCGACACGATTGTTGACATTGCGGGAATATGCCTCGGCCTTGATTTTCTCGGCATTGACGAGATACGGTTTTCCGCCCTTACCGACGGCAGGGGAACGGTGGAGACCCTGCACGGCGTCATGCCGGTGCCGGTGCCCGCAGTCGCCGCGATGGCCGAGGGATTTGTCTTGAAGATCCTTGATGTCCCCACGGAACTCCTCACGCCCACGGGCTGCGCGGTACTCACCGCGCTTGGCAAACAGGAAACGGCCGTGAGCGGAACAATCATCAAAACGGGATACGGCTGCGGCGACAAGGTTCTCAAGGAAACACCCAACGTGCTCCGCGTCTTTCTTGTCAAGGCAGACCCGCAACAGCCGGGCGACTGCGTCAATGTCATTGAATCGGACATGGACCATATTTCCGGCGAGATCATGGGCCACGCCGCCGCGCTCCTGATGCGCCAGGGCGCGCTCGATGTTTCCTGGACGCCGGTGTTCATGAAAAAGGGGCGTCCCGGCTACCGGCTCACCGTGCTCTGCGCGCCGGACAGGCAGCAGGAGTTCATCGACACCATCATGCTGCACACGCGCACGCTCGGCGTGCGCGTGCATCAGGCCGGCCGCGTTGTCGCGGAAAGAAAGCCCGGAACCGGCCGCCTGCGGGGACAGGTGATTGCGGTGAAGGAGTGCTCGTACAAAGGGCGCTCGTTTACAAAGCCGGAATATGAGGCCCTGGCGAAGATGAGCGGAAAGACGGGCGAGCCGGTGATCGAGCTGATGGAGGAGTTTACAAAAGCGGAAAGATAAGGGCGATACATCGTTTACACAAGGAATTAATTCCATCATGTTGATCGGTCTTGCGCGACAGCCAGAAGCGAGAGGCCGGGTAAGAACGGAAGCAGCTTTGTCCAGCCGGCCTCGGCCGCGAGAATCGTCTTAAGGACAGAATTGAGGGGATCTGGAATTTCGGACATGTCACTCTTGCTTAACTGCCGATTTCCCTGATAAATTCTTCTGATCCACCTAACCAAAGCGATCGGCGGAAACAGCGTAACGTTGAGCCATTCAATGCTCACCGGTGAAAATCCGCTTTTCAGCAGTGCACGCTCCAGGCTCCACCTCGAGTAGCGGCGTTCGTGGCCGAGGGCGCGGTCGTGCGCGCCGAAAAGGAATGGATGGGCCGGGACGGAGATAACGAGCATGCCGTTCGGCGAGAGAGCTTGCCGGATGGAGGTCAACAGAGCTATTTCGTCGGGGACATGTTCCATGGTGTCAAAACATACCGCGCCGTCAAATGAGTGTTGGCAAAATGGAAGGGAACATCCCATGGCCTGGACACAGACCAATCCTTGACGTTTTTTCGCATATGATAATGCATCCTTCGAAATATCTACGCCCACGGAACGCAGGCCCACCCGCCGAAGCTCCAAAGAGATGATGCCGGTGCCCATTCCAACATCAAGGATGAGGTCGCCCGGCCTAAAGTACTTCGAGACTCTTTGCAGGTAGTTGTGACGCATCCCCGCGAACCACCAGTGAGATGCTTCCAAAGAAAACATTTTTACATATTCTTTTCGGTCCATGGCAGTTTTCCATATCTGTGGTGGATGCGGATGACATCAATGAGCATTTGCACCGAATCGTGAATGGGGTGCACTCTGCTCGGTGTGGAATTCATCCATTGTACGGCTATTTCCCGGCATTCTATGTTCTTTTTTAAAACCTTTAACAGTACTTCCACGTCGAAGGCGAACCGCCGGACAAGAAGATCTTGGAAAACTTCCTGGGCAAGTCCCAACGGGAAGAGCTTGAAGCCGCATTGTGTATCTCGCAACGAGAATCCCAATGCGATGCGAATGATAAAATTGAAGATCTTTCCCATTCTTTCCCGGAAAAAGGCCTGACGCCGAACGAGTCGCGAAGTCTGCTGGGCGCGGGACCCGATCAACACGATGTTTTCCGACGCCAGCGGCAAAAGTTTTTCGATCTCCTCGATGGGCGTTGACATATCGGCATCAAACAACAGGATGTATGAATTTTTGGCCGCCAGAATGCCTCTCCGGGCCGCCGCGCCCTTCCCCTGGTTCGTCTTGGTCCGAAGCAATCGTACACGATGGTCGTTCAAAAAAGCCTTGATCGCAGCAGCTGTCCCGTCGGTGCTGCCATCGTCACAGACGATGACCTCGAACTGGTAGGGTCTTTCACCGCAATAGCGCAATACCTTGCTTATGGTCGCGGGGAGCCGTGCGGCCTCGTTAAACGCAGGGATGACGATTGAAATGCTTCTGACGTTTTGCACGTAATGCTTTCTCGGCACGGTTAACAAATGGAAAAATATCGTTTTCCAAGCACGTTCGACCCTTGTTAACCCTTGTGTTACGGCATAATTATTGGATAGCCGTCAACCCAACGTACTGCATGATTTCTAAGAGAATCCGAAGGCAAGAAATCAGGTACGGTGGATTTGTTAAGAAAAACATAGAGTGTATTCTTATCGAAGGATCCCCGTGCATAAAGATTCTTCTGATCGTTCCGATAATTGCTCTTCGCAAAATAATCGGCACGCGCCATGCTCGCAACATTTATGGTCAGACCGTGGTCTCCTGCATATAATGCGAAAGGCACGTAATTATCGCTTTCAACAAGCGCTGGAATGCAGGCAATATGATCATATCTCTTCGCACACTGCGCCCATACGTTTGAGTGCAATGAATTTTTCCATAATGTCCTGTCGATGGAGACGCTTCTGTAAAACGGAAAAAAGTCCATTATTTGAATGACAACGGCAAACGAAATGATGATTGCTGCTTTCCTGCTGTTCTGTATTCTCACAATGAGCACAAGGCACGAAAGCGTGAGGATGTAAGTGATTGGCCAGAACATTCTTCCGCTGGCCCTGATTATTCCAAGTTTTTCATACACCAATTGGGGGAGCCTGAGGTGCAGCAATTCATGGTTTGCAAAGGTGATTGCGTTTGAAATCGACAACAAAAAAAGAATAAGGCAGGTCAACGCCAGGGGGACAGCATTGCTTTTCTTCACTATATATTTGTGCCGAAGACCTGCGATTCCGCTTGTCACCCCAAGTAAGATCAATCCGAGTCCCAAATAATTAAATCCTTCATACTGGCCCAAAGTTGCAGAGGGCAGGGCGTTAAAGAAAAGGAACGAGGTGAAAGGCATTGGATTGAGAGGAGCGAGGAGGTTCATCGAATAGTAGCCGAATCCAGATGCGGACGCTTCCTTGATTCCGATGATAAAATATCCTTCAATCCACATAGCGCCACAAAGCATGAATGCCGAAATGACGGAAAAAGAAAAAATTGAGGCGCGATGCCGCCCGTCGGACTCGAGCGAATTGCGGAGAAAATACCCACTATAGAGAAGGACGATCATGAAAAGAAAATAAAAATGAATCATCGACGCCGCGAAAAATAGAACCCCCCATTTTATGCGCGTATGAAGCGTATCTGGATCGAAATAAAGGTACAGGGCGGCTAACAGTATCCAATGCGCCGTGAGGCTTTCATGTAATTCTGCGCGCTGAACCAGAACCGGCGACATGATGAAGAACAGAGTCCCGACGAACGCGATATATCGATTTTTAATAAAGCGTGAAACAAGATACCACCCGAAAATCCCTTGAAGCATGTAGGAGAGAAGCAGCCATATACCGTGGTATTGGAAGTGTGCCGGTAAGAACGGCGAAAAAGGCTTGAGGAGGAAGGCAATGAGCGGAATGGAATCGGTAAAGACAACGCTTGTGCCCTGTGGATAATTTAGCGATTGAACTATTCCAAGGGGAAAATGCCAGGGCTCCGTTCTGAAAAAGTGCCATCCTAAAAAATGTGTTGCGGCGTCCTGACGCAGAGTCCATTCAATAAATAGGGGATTGAGGATTTTACAACCGTAAACAGCGATAAAAAAGGCGGCTCCCAACAGCGCTGCTGAAACCGGCGAAAAGATACAGGCGGAGGATTTGCTCAAGTTTATCGACATAAGGCTTTTTATTGGTTTTTTAGGAATTTATTCATAACTTTAGTGGGCTCTCAATGATGTATCCCCATCACGATGTGCATATTATACCATATAAACTAAAATGATGGCAAAGTACTTGAATCTAGGTGGTGTCTTAAGTGAGACACTGCCGAAATCTATAAGGGATGAAAATAAAGGTGGCTTAAGGGACAGTCGAACGACCTTCGATCAATGTTTCCTTATAACGCAACTTGGTTTCCCCAATCCCCTTGTCCGCCGCCGCCGGGATATAGTATTTTACTCCATCCATTAACGGTATCCACCCGGAAATTTATTGCAATTACCATAAATCAATTTTTCCGAAAGGCGGAATGAATGAGGTATCTATTTACTTCCGAAAGCGTGTCGCAGGGGCATCCGGACAAGGTCGCAGACCAGATTTCCGACGCGGTGCTCGACGCGATGTTCGAGCAGGACCCCTATTCCCGCGTCGCCTGCGAAACGCTGGTGACCACAGGGCTCGTGGTGATCGCCGGGGAGATCACCAGCAAGGCGGTCGTTGACATTCCGGGGATCGCGCGTAAGACCATCGCCGAGATCGGCTACAACGACCCCACGCTCGGGTTCGACGCCAAGAGTTGCGGCATCATGGTGACGCTCGACAAGCAGTCGCCCGACATTTCGCAGGGCGTCACGGCCGGCAAGGGCCTGCACAAGGAACAGGGCGCGGGCGACCAGGGCATGATGTTCGGCTATGCGTGCGACGAGACAAAGACCTACATGCCGCTCGCCATCCACCTTGCGCACCGGCTCATGGAATACCTCACCGCGGCACGTGAAAAGAAGCTCATCAAGTACCTGCGGCCCGACAGCAAGTCGCAGGTGACTGTGGAATACGAGAACGACAAGCCCTTGCGCGTCCACACCGTGGTGCTCTCGACCCAGCACGCGCCCGAGGCGCCGTATTCGAAGATCAAAAAGGACATGATCGAGAAGATCATCAAGAAGGTTATCCCCGCAAAATTGCTTGACAAGAACACCATTTACCACATCAATCCCACCGGCCGGTTCGTGATCGGCGGGCCGCACGGCGACAGCGGCGTGACAGGCCGCAAAATCATCGTGGACACCTACGGCGGCTACGGCGGCCATGGCGGCGGCGCGTTTTCGGGCAAGGACCCCACCAAGGTCGACCGGAGCGCGGCGTACGCCGCGCGCTGGATCGCCAAGAACCTCGTTGCGGCAAAGCTCGCGAAAAAGGTGAGAATACAGGTATCGTATGCCATCGGCGTCGCAAAACCGATTTCGATTTTCGTGGACACCTACGGCACCGGCATCATGTCCGACGACCGGATAAGCAAGATCGTGGAAAAAGTGTTCGACCTGCGTCCCGCGGCCATCATCGAGAAACTCAAACTGCGGCGGCCCATCTACCGCGAGACAGCGCGCAACGGCCATTTCGGCCGCGAGCTGCCCAACTTCACCTGGGAAAAACTCGACATGGTTGACAAGATCAGGAAGGCCGCCGGGCTAAAGTAAGGCGGTAGGGTGATTGAAAAATAAAAGGGCATAGAACTTCTATGCCCTTTTTCATATATTTTCATGAAAAGATAGCCGCAGAGGCGCAGAAAACACAAGAGGAAATGGGAATAAAGAGTCCACACCTTAAATAACTCTCATTATTCCATGTGCCCCCTGTGTCTCCGTGGCGGATTTATTCTTTAAGGAGTAGACAAATGGACAAGCGCCCCGCAGTCGTGCTCACCGGCGGCAACCTCACGGTCGAAGACATCGTTGCCATCGGCATCGGTGACAAGCGCGTTGCGATCGACAAGGACGCCCTTGCACGTTGCAAGGAGTCCCGGACGTTCTTGACCCAAGAGGTCGAGGCAAAGCGGATCATCTACGGCGTGAACACCTCGTTTGGTCCCATGTGCAATAAGATCATCAGCGACGGCGACATCGAAACCCTTCAGGTGAACCTGATCAAAAGCCATGCGGCGGGCCTCGGCGATCCCATCAAGCCCTACATCGCGCTCGCCGTGCTTGCGGTGCGGCTCAACACGCTTGTCAAAGGGTATTCCGGCGTGCGCACCGAGCTGGTCGAGCTCATGGCCGCGATGGTGAACGCCGGTATCGCTCCGTTCATCCCCGAATGCGGCAGTGTGGGAGCGTCGGGCGACCTGGTGCACCTGGCGCACGTGGCGCTCGCCGTCATCGGCGAGGGCAAGGTGTTTTACAAGAAGGAATACTGCGACGCGGCCGGCGCGTTCGGGCGGGCCGGGCTTAAGCCCCTGCGGCTGAGCTACAAGGAGGGCATCGCGATCATGAACGGCACGAGCGCCATGACCGCCGTCGCCGCGTTCGCGCTGTTCGGCGCCAAGAAGCTGCTGCGTCTCGCGTGTGTCAACGCGGCGCTGGCCATTGAGATCTTCGGCGGCATCGACGACGCGTTCGACGAGGACCTCCACGAGGTGAAGCCGCATCCGGGACAGAAGGCCATCGCCCAGATCATCCGCAGGCTGTACGCGGGTTCGAAGAACATCACGCTGCGCAAAGACATGCACGACATCATCCGGAAGCAGCAGACCGGCGACAAGGTGTACGAGACCAGCATCAACGTGCAAGACGTTTATTCCATCCGCTGCACCCCGCAGATCCTGGCGCCCGTGAGCGAGGCGCTCGACGCAGCGGCAAAAACAATCGAGATCGAAGCGAACTCGTCAAACGATAATCCCATCATCATCCCGAGAAAGAAAAAAATCATCCACGGCGGCAATTTCCACGGACAGAGCGTCGGGTTTGCCATGGACACGCTGTGCATGGCCGTGGCCGAGCTGTGCACGCTGTCGGAGCGGCGGCTCAACAAGCTGCTTGACAAAAGCCTCAACGAGGGCCTGCCCGAGCACCTGATCGTGGGCACCGTGGGCCTTACCATGGGGTTCATGGGCGCGCAGTATCTCGCCACGTCCACCACGGCAGAGAACCGCCAGCTCGCCAACCCGGTGAGCACGCTCTCGATCTCGTGCAATGCCTCGAACCAGGACGTGGTGAGCATGGGCACCGTCGCCGCGCGCAAGGCGTTCAAGGCCGTGAGCAACGCCAAGCACGTGCTCACGCTCGAGACGCTCGCGCAACTGCAGGCGCTGTCGCTGAGAAATGCAAAGACCATGGGCAAAGGAACGACGAATGTTTACAAAGAATTAAAAAAGCATTTTACCGTGTATGACAACAAACGGGTATTTCATGAGGATTTGGTAAAGTTCAGGAAGATTTTGTTCTCGAGTCAGTTGTTTGATGATCTGGAGAGGTATTATAAGTAAATGTTGCGGAAATTCTGAATTATTCGCAATACATGTATTTGCATTGAATCCTGCATCCGCCGTTTGCGCAAAAAGACCGGTGGTTCGCCACATCCGCGTTGTATTCGTTGGTGTCATTCGCAATCATTGCCTCAATTTTTCCCACGCTGTCTTTTGGAATGCTGAAGACCGGTATGGTGTCCTCAAAACAGACGCAAAAGGTGGGTGTACAGGAAACGACCCCGCCGTTTGCATTAAGTTGCATTATTCCAGTTTTAAGCAAGATTGTTCTAAGACTATTTGGATTGGTTGGCTGATTGGTTCTGCAACCAGATAGCAGTAAAAGTACTAGGAAATATTTAAATAGTTTTAACATGAATGTTACTCAATCCAAAAATGTTTCATCTGGATAGTCGCTGAACAGGTTAATCAAAGTTCATCATGGCTCGAACCGATTTTAGAATAAGAACCTGACTCGGAGAGTCAGGCCACACGTTTCACCCTTATTTTACGGATTCACCACCGCCACTCGACGGCGCGACAAGAATTTGTTGATAAAATGGACTCCGCCGCCGCGTTAGAGGCGACTGTAGGGCGCGCTGGAGCGCGTTGCCGGCCGACCCGGCCGCTAGACATAGGGCGGTCCGGCAACGAGGCCAAAGGCCGAGCCCGCAAGGAGAACCGACCCCGGTGATAGGGGTGAAGAATTTTTCGCCCCTATCACCGGGGGAACGCCCATCTTTTTTATTTCTCTCATTTTTTTCCCATTTTCCCCTTTTTCTATCTTATTTTATATCCAGACTGGAGCATCGCACATAAAGGAGGAAGTATGGTTTTCGCCAAAAAGGTACTGGCTGCGGCGTTGTGCATCATGGCGGCTATGGCGTTTCCGCTTACCGCCCAGCAGTATTTCAGCAACTGGAAGATCACGCCGGCCGGCGACGGCTCCGCGACGATGCTCATCACCGATCCCGCCACACCCCTCAAGATAGAAGCGGAAATGGAATACCAGGTTGACAATGCCGGCATTCCCGTGAAGGCGACCGTCAAGTTCAAGGACGGCATCCATCGCGCATTGACAACGGAGGAAGTCGGCTTTTACTGGTCGCTGCTCAAGGGCGCCAATGCCTTCTGGGATTTCCTGCAGCCACAGGGAAAAATAAACAGCTTTACTTCTTCGGTCGACATGATCCCGCTCTCATTTCTCGGACGCACGGTGCGGGTGATTTCAAATGAGGGCAATTATTATATGGGGACGCTGAGCCAGAATACGAATACGCCGGAGTGGTTTTCGCTCGACATTAAGGGCAACAGGGTCTTGTTCTGGAGAAAAGCGGTGCGGGAAATCCAGACCATCAAGCAATAAGAAAAAAATTTTTTGCGTTATAAGCCGCGGGCCCGTTCCTGCGGCTTTTTTATTAAATGGTCAGGGTCACACGTCCGAGGGCCGTTCAGTCACCGCGCGGGGACCAGGCGACGATTTGCGCTCTGGTCGGCGGGAATCTTTGCGATCTCCATCAGCATTTTATCGGCGCTGCACGAACCGGGGAACTCGAACATGTACCGTTGTGCGGTCCGCTGCGCGTCCTCTCGGCGCTGTTGAGCGATTTGAACCTTGACGAGCATGCCGTATTCCCTTTCCCGCCAGGCGCCGTTCGGGTACCGCGCGAGATAGGTTTTTATTCCCTGTTCAGCCTGACCGTAACGGACGAGCTTGGAAAAAAGTATGCTGTTGGACCGGTGCAGCACGGCTTCCTTGACAAGGCTGTCCTCTGTTGCCGCCGATGCCTTGTCATAGGCATCGAGGGCGCTTTCCCAGCGGCCGGTGCGGCTGTAGCAGAGCGCGAGGTCGCAATAGGCGACGTCGCGGTCCGTTGAAGCCGATGCAAGGTATTGCATAATGGCAATGATTGCTTTATCGTAATCGCGGCGATAAATAAGGCCGCGGATCGCGTCGTATCCCTGTTTCTGCAGGGCGGGCTTTTGAAGACGGTCGCCGCGCTGCTGGCGCGCACCCGTTGCGGGTGCCGGGACCAGTGCGATGTCGGATGAGGCAATGGATTCGAATTGTTCGGTCAATTGTTTCTGTTCAACCTCGGGAATAGCTGTTCTTTCCCAGGCGCCGGTTTCACAGTGAATGATGCACCTGTCTCCGCATGACAGCAACATCCAGCCGTTGGTCTGGCTGTTGCTGAGTTTTACGCCGCCCTCGACAACGGAAACGAGCACCTCGGCGCCTGTCTTTTCAACGGAAAAATGCGTTCCGGTGGTAAACACCGTGACGGGCGCGCACCTGACCGCAATCGTATCGTAAAGCCCTTTGTGCGCCGCGATCTGCACATCGCCCTGGTCCAGGTTGAAATACACGACCCGCGGCCCGCGGCGGTCTATCGAGACGCGCGTGTTGAGGCCGGCATGAATGGCGCACATCCTGTTGAACATGACCAACGTGTCTTTTGCCGACGTCAGCAGTGGAATTTCGGCGCCCACGTTGCGGACGGCGGAAGAAACCTCAACTCCGCTTTTTTGAACGTTCCGCAATAAATAAATGCCTGAACCCAGAACAAGCAAAAGAACGGCCGCCGCGGCAAGCCAGGCAAATGTTTTTCTCCGTGTCGTCAGGGAAATGATCCGGGGCCGGCGGTTTGCATTTGCAAAGGCGCGATCAATGACGGATTCCGTTGCCGCCCGGTCGAGAAGGAACTGTTCCGGAGCCGGCCGCTTGATCAGGGCGAGCGACCGCAGCGCCTCATCATGGATTTTTTTACAGCGGCCGCATGCCTGGATATGCGCCTGAACGTCCGACTTTTCCTTCCCCTGGAGAAGGCCGTCGCACAGCAGGTAAATGTGACGCTCGCTGATTGGACATCTCATGCTAAATCCAGAAGTCCTTTTTTTCTGAGGTGTTTCGTGATCGTCTTTCTGCCCTTGAACAGGATCGCCTTTATCCCGTTCGAATGCATTCCGGTTTGGGCCGCGATCTCATCGATGCTGGCATCCGCGAAGTAAAAGAGGGAAAAAACCTCCCGGTTCTTCGGCGACATTTCCAGAACGGCCGACCTGATTTCCCCGAACGCGCGGTCCCGGTCCACCGAATCCTCGATGGTCTGCTCGCGTTTCAGCGCATGCTCCGGAACGTCCTCAAGCGCGACCGTTTTTTTATACCCTCCTTCCTTAACAAGGATGGTGAGCGCGACATTGACGGTGATCCGGTACAGCCACGTGCTGAATTTGCAATTTCCCTTGAACTCCTTGATGCCCCGGACCACCCGCATTGCTACTTCCTGAAAAATGTCCTCCTGCATTTGAGGATTTCTGGTCATGCGAGCCGTAACCGACTGTATCAGCCTGCTGTTGGAAATCAGGAGCTTTCTTAAAGCATCCGTTTCCCCGCGCTGGCTGCGCAGGACGAGATCATTGTCCTGGCTCCCGGTATCATCCATATTATAAGACCCTGCATCCGGGGAAAGGTTTCTTTATTTATCTATTGGCAGAAAAATTGCATTGTTAAATATATGATTTCCAAACCGGAAGATGTGATTGAAAAAAGCTGGAAACCATATTCTGAAACTTCAGTCTAATTAAGTAGAAGTGCCTATCATGAGAAGGAGGAATGTGATGCAAAATATTGCGATGAAGTTCATGACGCCGTGCGGTGCCTTTTTAATTCTCGGCTTCCAGTTGCTGTTCGGCCAACAGGTCGTGAACAATTGGAAAATCACGCCGGGCGGGAACGGCAGAGCCGCTACCATGGTCTTTGCCGATCCTTCAACGTATTTGAAGATTGAGAAGGACCTTGAACTGACCGTGGATGCCGGCGGGACAGCCACGAGCGGCACCATTCATTTCAAGAGCGGTTTTCAACGCGCGATGACGCCGGAAGAGGTAGGCTTTTACTATTCTGAATTCAAAGGCGACAATGCGTATTGGGATTTCATGGCCCAGCAAGGCGGTGTCGCGGTTTTCACCTTCGGCCGTGATCCGGTCCCGCCGGAATTCATCGGACAGAAGGTGCGGATCATATCCCAGGACGGGATGAGGTACATCGGCATTCTCAGCCAGGTTCCTCCGCCGAGCACGGGTGATTGGTATTCGCTGAATATCCATAACAGCACCATGCTGTTTTACAAGTTCGCCGTGAAAGAGATTCAGCGCCTCAAGTAGCCGGCGCAGCGGCGGAAGATGATTCGTACCGAGGCGCCCCATGACTGCGGAAAACAGGACTCTCTATCACGGACCATCATGCGAGGATGACGAGGAGAGTGAGGAAGGCCGGGTCCTGAGCGATGCCGAATGGGCGCAGGCGCTCAACAAGCGCGGCGATATTTTCCTCATTGACAAGCAGCGGCGTCTGCGCAATGCTCTTGCAGCGACCCTGGCTGCCGGGGTTGTCTGCGGCGTGGTATTAAGCACCATGCAACCGGTGAAGAGCGTGCCCGATATCCGCCGCACCATTCCGGAAGCAAGGATGGCGAAATTGCTTCGTGGCGGCGTGTCTCAGCCGTCCGGTGAAGAGAAGACCGGACCGATCCGCAGGCAGGAAAACGTGCCGAAAAGGACGGAGGCTGTCCGTCTTGTCAAGCATGCCCCGGCGCGGATCACCCTGAATGCGGACATCCGCAGGACCGCGGCCGGTCAAAAACCGGCGGCCGCCGTTTCCGAGGAAGACAGCATCATCCTGCGCCGCGGCAATGGTCTCAAGCTCACCGATCATGCCGGCGCCATTGCCGAATTCAGGAAGGTGCTCGGCCATGATCCGCACAATGCAGGCGCGCTCGCGGGCGTTGCCGACGTTTTTCTGTACGCCGGCCTGCTGGACTCCGCCGCTGTGATGTACGAAGCCGCCGTGGCCGCGAACCCGCGAAGCGCTCCGGCGCGCAACGGACTTGGAACGACGCGGTACTATATTTCGACCATGGCCGCGAACCCCAATTATGCGGCACGCATGAACATTTCCGATCCCAAACGGTACAGGCAAGCGCAGTACGACAGCGCAATAGCCGATTACACGAAAGCGATATCGCTCGACAGTTCCTACGTTCAGGCGCTCACCAACAGGGGCGTTCTCCGGGAAGCCCGGAGGGATTTCAGCGCGGCGCTCGAGGATTACACCCTTGCCATCAAAATCAAACCTGCCTATGCCGATGCCTATGCCAAGAGGGCCGCGACGTATAAATCCCTGGGCAGATATAAAGAAGCTATTGCGGATTACACGGCGTCAATAAAATGCGACAGCAATACCTATGAATTCAACCCGATGCTCCATGTCGTGAACGCGTATTTCGGCCGCGGGAACGTGTACTACCAGCAGGGAGAACTCGACAAGGCCATCGCGGACTACGACAGCGCGCTCGCTCTCGACCCGAATCATAGCCTTACCCTCATCAACAAGGGCCGCGCGCTGGGGGACGCAAAGCAATACGACAGCGCCATCGTGTGCTTTACAAAAGCGATAGGTCTGCTTTCGCCGCTGGAATATGACGGCGTGCAGGAACACGCCTATTTCGGCAGGGGATTGATGTACAGCCTCACCGGCCGCAACGAGATGGCGCTTAAGGATTTCAACGATGCGATCAGGATGAAACCGGACGACCGGTTCGCCTACCTGCACCGCGGAAATATTTATAAATCGCATGGCAGCTATGATTCGGCGGTCGCGGATTACAAAAAATCGCTGGAGTCCCGCCAGCTGGCGGCAAAGTCATGCTGGCGGATCGCCGAGTGCTTTTCGCTTGAGAAAAACAGGGACGATGCACTGGTGTGGCTGAGGAAATCCATTGAAAACGGGTTTACGGACGTCGATGCATGGAAACATGACAGGGACCTGTCCTTTTTATGGAACGATAAAGAATTTTCCGCACTTTCAAAACGGCAGTAATGCCGGCGGCAGGGTAAAAAAAGGACGTTCCCATTCCGGAAACGTCCAGATGATCGCATCTTAGTAAAAATCCTACTTCATTTCCTGGATTTCCTTTACCGTGTTTCCCGTGAACAGCAACGGTCCGCCGCTGGCGCCGTCAACGGCAAGTGAAAAGCCGTCCCCATTTGAAGACTTTGCGAGCTTGCCGATATACTCTTTGCCTTCCGGGCTGATCAGCCGGCATGTTTTACCGAATACTTCGTTCGGAACCTTGTCGTTGCCGATCACGTAAGAAACGGTCTTCCCATGATCCCGGCTGTAATCCCACACTGTGTTCGGGCCGCCGCACTTGGCAAAATAAAGCGATGCTTCCCCGTTGTTCATTTGACGCTGAAAGCCGTTTTTAAAGTTGATGGTGCCGCCCGTTGCCCTGCCGTCGGCTGAAACGGAAAATTGGAAACCCGACTCTATCCCGAGATAGGTTTCAGGATTGCTGTAGGTCATTGCGGTGATGCGGCCGCTGTTGTCGGTCGTGAGCTTGCATCCCTCATACGTTTCTTCCCCCGCGGATGCCAAAACAGGACATAACATTGTTATTGCGAGCAACCCCGCCATCGCCTTTAAGGCACGGGACACCATAATAACCTCCCTTTTTCAAATTGGCTGTTTTATTACCCAGATGCAACCCTTAAATATAATTAGATAGAGTGTGGCCTGAAAAGATTGCTTATTATAAATCTCTGTCGTATAAAAAGTTCAAATAAGTGGGTAGATGCCTGCAGATTTGGTTTGAAATAGAGAGTCGGGAGCCCAATAATGCTGCTTGAACAGCACGAACCAGCAGTCAATCTTTATTTTGATAGCCAGAAGTCATAGAAGTTGAACCATTCGTGCGGCTTTTCCTTCGCCACCTGCTCGAGAATGCCCACATACCGTTCCATTGCCGTGAAGAGGTACTTGTCCCGGTTTTCCGGTGTGATGCCGTCAAAGAGGATGGGCGCATGGGCCTTGAAGGCGTATTTTTTAAGCCCCGTTTTCGTCACCATGACGGGCACGATGGGCGCGCCGGTGGCCGCGCCGATGGCAAACGGGCCCACGGGGAATAGGACGTCGTCGCCGAGAAAATTGTGTTTTTCACCTTTTTTGCCGATGCTCCGGTCGCCGTGCATGCACACGATGCCGTTTTTTTTGAGCGCCTCGCGCACCGCGAACATGAAGTCGAGGCCGTCACCGGCAACCGGAATGACTGCGGTCCTGCGCGCCGCAAGGGCCCGGCCCAGAACGCTGCGGACCTCGGGCCGCTCGGCGTCGACCATGACATAGCTGACCGGCGCACTGAGCCGTTCCGAAAGAAGGTCGCCGGCGATCTCCCAATTGCCGATATGCGCGCCGAGCAGGATGACGCCCCGCCCCTTTTCCAGCGCCTGCGCGATCACGTCCTCGCGGATCGATTCGAACGAAAAGAATTTTTTTCTGCCGGTGAGGAATGCGTACTTGTCAATAAGGCTCATGCCGAAGGAGAAAAAGTGCCGGTAAAGGTCAAACAGCCCGGTTCTGAGGTGTAAATGGCTCCTGAAGGAACGGACCGCGGCCGCCGGCTCTTTTTTAAACAGCGCGTAATACAAGGCCACGAATAAGAGCAACCCGTAGGCGGGAACGAGCCCGAACCGGGTGACGAGCTGGATGAAAATCCATGTTCCGGCGGCGCTGCCCTTTGATGTGCCGTCCCAGGCCGTTTCGGCGTTCATCGGGAAAGCCCGTTGTTGACGGAAACCACGCCGTATTGCTTGAGCGCCTGTATCGCGTCCTGTTTGCGCTTCGCGTCGGTTTCGAGCCGGCAGTAGCGGTTGAAATATTCCTGCGCCAGGCCGGGATTTTTAAGCGCCGAGGAATACAGCGCGGCGAGCTGGAAGCACGACAGCGCCGCGGTCGTTCGAAAGGTCGCCTGATCCGAACCGGCTGCCGGGTTCGAGGAATACAGATCGATTTCCTTTGTAAATTGCGGGGCGGCCGCAGCGGGATCGTTTTTTTCAAGCAGCGTCATGCCGAGCATATAATGAGCCACCTGAAGATTTGGGGCTATCGCGAACGCGCTTTCGAAGTGGCGCTGCGCCGAATCAAGTGCGGCGCGATTGCGCGAGCCACGGTACAGTTCGTTAAATGCCCCGCCGATGTTCGCCTCCAGGCGGGCGCGCTGCTCGGGATTTCTCTCAGGTGCGAGCGCCTGCGCCATCCTGGCGATGTCGTTTGCAATTGACTGCTGCCGCGAGTCATTGATCTGCCCGATGGTGGCCGACGGATACGGTGTGCCGAAATACCGGTAGTTGCCGTGCATGAGCCCGACAACGAGCGCCCACGCGGCAAACATAACAGGGTACACCGCGGCGTCGCGGCGGATGAGCGCGCGAATGTTCATTGCCGTATCACCTTGTAAACCGCCGTGGGCGGGTTGTTAAGCACGTACACCATCTGAAAGCGGTCCGGGAACGTCTGGAGCACGGGGTAGAGATACTGCCGCGTGGTCGCGGTCCAGGCGAAGTTGTCGAGCACCACGTAATCCACATGCGCGCTGTCTATTTCCCTCATGATATTGTTGACATCGTGCGAGTACGAATACATGACGCCGGCGCGCTTTGCGCGGATGTAGAACAACTCCACTTTCCGGTTCATGACGACGGCGTCCGGCGGCGTGTTGATCCGCATCCAGTCGGCGCAGCTGTAGAAGTTTTTCCAGTCCGGACCCAGGGCCTGGCTTTTGCGCAGGAACATCGACGCATATGAGACGTTGAGGACAAGGACGAAGGCCACGGCGATCCATGCGGCTGCGCGGCCGGGAACCGGCGGCCCCTGCACGTCAAGGGCTGCGTTCTTAAGGCGTGCAAGGAACGGCGTTTTTTTCTGCTGCCCGGCGAATACGCCGACTGCGCCCTCGAGGCCGTAAAGGAGAAAGAAAAATAGAAACGGAACCACGCCCGCAACGAAGCGCTCGCTTGACCATTGCGTCTGCCACATAAGCAGGATGCCGAAGTACATGAACACGTACAACGAAAGGAATTTCATGGCGCCGAACAGGCCGCGCGCCCATCCCAACAGGATGAACACGACAATAAAGATGCCCGCGGCGGTCTGCTGGCCCGGCGTGGAGGGGAACGGCAGGGGAAGCAGGGACCGCTGCATGATGATCGAACCGTATGCCTTGATGTTTTCCATAACCCGCTGCGCCATCTCGGCGGGCGTCACGAAGCCCGCCTCGGGGTCGTAGGTATTTTTCTGGATGATCTGGACGAGATAGGAATTTTCCCACGAGGTGAGCATGTGGAACACGACCACGGTCGCCAGGAGAAGGACGACATGCGCGGCCGCATAGCTGTACCGTTTTGTAAAGAGGGTCGTGAGGATCCACGACGCGCTGAACGCGAGCCCCACGCTCCTGCAGTGCATGGGGAAAACCGAGATCACGGCCGTGAGCCAGAACAGCCACGCTTTTTTCGGGTTCGCAACGCTCAGTTCGTACAGGTACAGCGCGAGGAGCGAGAAAAAAAGATACGGTATTTCGCTCATGAGGCTCAAGCTGAATTGCGCGAGCGTCGCCGAGCCCGCGCACAGCAGCACCATGGGAACGAGCAGGTTTTTGGAATAGATCCGAAACAGCATGAACGCAAGGAGCGTGACGCAGGCGCCGAGGATGCCCTGCGCGATTTTCGCGAGCAGGATGCTGTCGGAAAAAACATCCAGAAAAGAAAGCATGAGGGGAAACACCGCGGGATATGTTTTTTCAACCGGCATGGTGGGGTGCTGGATCTGCCTGAACCCTTTTCCGTCGTGGATCGCCTTTCCGAGTAGGTAGTAGCGCGCGTCGTCGCCGTTGGTGGAAAGGCCAGGGGTGAACTGCGTTCCAAGCAACACGAGCTGGAAAATGATGATGATGCGCACCCAGGTTGACGAAGAGATTTGAAGGCCGGATGGTTTGGTTTCTTGCATGAATCAGATAGAAGGGATTAGGTTAACGGCAAGAAAAAATAATTGCCATGGGGGAGAATGTCAAAGCATATGTCTACGGGAATGTTTTAGTCAGCAAATCCTCGGCAGCAACTCTCCCTGCGGCATCTCAACCGGCCTCGTGGCGCCGATGACGGTTTTCATGAGTACCGGGAACTTGCCCCGCTCCGCCACGTAGCCGATGACGCGCGCCTCCTTGCCGTCGGGGTGGCTGTGCATGGCCGCAAGCGCCTTGTCTTTTGCCTCGGCGGGAACAATGGCGGCGAACCTGCCCTCGTTTGCGATATGTAAAGGGTCCATGCCGAGAAACGCGCAGGCGCCGCGCACGACCTCGGGCACGGGCACGGCGTCTTCGTGGATCACGATGCTTGCCTTTGATGCGTCCGCGATTTCGCACAATATGGCGGCGAGCCCGCCGCGCGTGGCGTCGCGCAGCGTGCGGACCGGCACCGAGCTTAACAACAGGTTGGCAAGTGCCCACAATGGAGCGCAGTCGGAAACGGCCGTTGACGCGAAATGCAGGTTTTTCCGCTGCGACAATACCGTGATGCCGTGCAGGCCGATAGCGCCGCTCACGATCACCGCGTCGCCGGGTTTTGCGTTCGCGGCCGACAGCGACACGCCCACCTTGACAATACCGATGCCCGACGTGGTGATGTACATGCCGTCGGCCTTTCCCTTTTCGACCACCTTGGTGTCGCCGCCGGCGATGCGCATGCCGTTTGACGCGCACACGGCCGAAAGCGAGCGCAGCATTTTCGCAAGGAGCGCGGCGTCGAGGCCTTCCTCGAGCACCAGGGAAACGGTTATCATGGCAGGCTGCGCACCCATCATGGCGAGGTCATTGATGGTGCCGCATGCGGCGAGCTTTCCGATGTCGCCGCCGGGAAATTCGAGCGGCGTCACCACGAACGAGTCCGTGGTGAACGCGAAGCGGCGGCCGGGGATGTCAAAGATGAAGGCGTCTTCCAGCACGCCGGTGCCGCCCGGCACGAGCGCGGGCAACACAACGGATTCAAGGAGCTCCTTGTTTCCCCGGCCGCTGCCGTGCGACATGCGGATGGTCGTGACGCTCATTCCCTATGCTCCGTATTTGAAATACGCCGCGCAGGATCCTTCGCTTGACACCATGCAAGGGCCCACCGGGTTCTCCGGCGTGCACGACACGGTGAAAAGCGGGCATTGGTCCGGCCTCATGCGTCCCCGTATCACATCGCCGCAGGAGCAGGCCTTCGGCATTGCCGCCGTTGCGTCCGCCGGAACCGAAAACCTGGCGGCCGCGTCGAAATCCTGATAGTCTTTTTTTATTGCAAGCCCGCTCTGGGGCAGCATGCCCAGTCCGCGCCAGGCCGTGTCTGCGACATCGAACACTTTGTTGACGGCCGCGACGGCCTTTGGGTTGCCCTGCTTGTGCACAATGCGCTGGTAGGCGTTCAGCACCGCGGCTTTTTTGTTGGCAATCATGTCGCAGACCATCATGATTCCGCTCAAAATGTCAAGCGGCTCGAACCCGGTGATGACCGCGGGCAGCCCGGCGCTTGCAAGGGGCTGATACGGCTTTTCGCCGATGATGGCGCTCACGTGGCCGGGCAGCAGAAATCCTGAAAGCGCGTTTTCCTTGTCGCTGATCAGCGCGGAAAGCGCCGGCGGAACGATTTTATGCGACGCAAAGAAGGAGATATTTTTGAGTTTTTCCTGTTTAGCAATTTCTATGGCGCGGGCGGTGGCGGGCGCGGTGGTCTCGAACCCCACGGCCAGAAACACGACCTGGTCTTTTTTGTTCTGCGACGCGATCTCGAGCGCGTTGAGGGGCGAGGTGACCACATCGACAACGGCGCCTTTTGCTCTTGCCTCGTCGAGGGAGGTGCGGTCGCCGGGCACACGCACCATGTCGCCGAAGGTCGCGAGCCGGGCGTTTTTCTTAAGGGCAAGGTCGGCCGCGGCGTCGATGTAGGAGCCGGGCGTCACGCACACCGGGCAGCCGGGCCCGGAAATGAGCTCCACGTTTTTCGGCAGCAGGGAGCGCAGGCCGAGCCTGCCGATTTCCATGGTGTGCGTGCCGCACACCTCCATGATGCGCACCTGCCCCAGCGAGGCCGCGGTCGCGGCTATCTTGGCGAGAAGCAGCCGCGCGGTTGACGGGTCGGAAAATTCAACGAGGCTCATTGTTCCGCCGTTTTCGCGAGTTCCTTGAGAAGTTCGAGCGTTATCTTTGCCTCCTCCTCGTCGTATTTCTGGATGGCAAAGCCTGCATGGACAAGAACGTAATCGCCGGCGCGCACGCCTTCGAGGAGCGAGATGTCCGCCGAGGTGGTGTTGCCCAGCACCGACACCGTAGCGATGGAACCGCTTACTGCTGTTACCTGAGCCGGGACGGCAAGACACATAATGTTTCTCTCAATAAAAGCGTTTGCTGAAGACGGGGAAAGGTATTAAAATACTACCATATCCCTTAAAATATTTCAATTTTTATCTTCTTCCCGCGGCCGCGATTGCCAACTGGCCGTACGAAACACATTCGTCATTCGGCGGGGTCCGGCGGTGAAGCGCAGGCAGGAGTCCGGCCTGCGAAAGCAGCGGCACGAGCCGCTCAACAAGAAACGCGTTCTGGAACACGCCGCCGCTCAGGCACACGGTTTTACACCCGGATTGCTGCGAGGCGATTGCCGCCGCGGCTGCGGAGGCCTGTGCCAGAGTGGTATGGAACCTGGCGGCGATTTTTTGGACCGGCGTTTTGTTTTTCACCTCTTTATACACTTCGTGAAGCAACACGCCGGCGTCAATGATGATTCCGTCTTCCTCGACAGACAGCGGTAAACCATAGGAGCCTTTTTCGGACGGATCGCAAATCCCTTCAAGCATGATCGCGGGCTGGCCCTCATAGGTCCGCTTCGTGCAGACGGCCAGAAGCGCGCTCGCCGCGTCGAACAGCCTGCCCATGCCGCTCGATTCAACGCACCCCGCGCCGGATTCCACCATGTCAAGCACGGCGCGTTTTTCCGCTTCGGGCATCCACGGAAATGCACCGGCCGCTTTTTCGCCGAGCGTTTTATGCAGCGCGGCGAGCGCGATGCGGCCCGGATTTCGTATGGCCTCGTCGCCGCCGGGCAGAAGCATGTACGAAAGGTGTCCGAGCCGCGAAAACCCCTTATAGGTGGCGTGAAGAATTTCCCCGCCCCAGATGCGGCCGTCAGGACCGTATCCGGTGCCGTCAAACACCAGGGCAAGCGCGTCGCCCCTGATTTCGTTTTCGGCCATGCACGCGGCCGCGTGCGCGTGGTGGTGCTGGACCTTGACAACAGGCAATCCCGTTTTTTCGGCGTACGACGCCACGAGTGACTGCGGGTGCAGGTCGCAGGCAAATTTCTCGGGCGTGACCGAAAGCGCGGCGGTCAGGTGGTTGACGGCCATGTCGAGATTATTCAAATCTTCAAGGGACTCGATGGTGCCGATGTAGTGTGAAAGGTAGCAGCCGCGCTTCCTGCCGATGGCCACGGTGCTCTTGAGCACGCCGCCGAGGGCGACGAGACCGGTTACGTCGGCGGGCGCGGGAAGCGGCTCCGGGACAAAACCGCGGGAGCGCCGCATGATAACCGGACTTCCGGTGACAACGCGCACGATTGAATCGTCATTGCGCATGTGGATCGCGCGGTTGTGCGTGAGAAATGCGTCGGCAATATCACCGAGGCGTTTAAAAGCGGTTTCATCCTTGAAAACAACCGGCTCGTCGCTCAGGTTCGCGCTTGTCATGGTCAGTGCGCCTATTCTTGGATCGTGAAAAAGCAGGTGATGGACAGGCGTGTAAGGGAGCATGATGCCGAGCGTATGCATGCCAGGAGCGACTTCGGAAGCGATTCCCGGGCAGTCAATTCGTTTTTGCAGGATGACAATGGGCCGTTCGGGGGATTCCAGCAATGCTTGCTCTTCCGCAGAAACAAAAGCCGCGCGTTGCGCGGTTTCAACGTCCCTCACCATGATCGCGAACGGTTTTTCTTCCCTGTGCTTTTTCAACCTCAACCTGGTGATCGATTCGCCTGAATCCGCCCTGCACGCGAGGTGGAACCCGCCGATGCCTTTTATGGCGACAATTCTACCGTCAACAAGCAAGTCAATTGCCGCATGCATTGGATCTTTTTCGTTGATGATTGAGCCGTGATTGTCTTTTAAAGCAAGCTTCGGCCCGCAGTCGTGACAGCAGGTCGGCTGGGCATGAAAGCGCCGGTCGCCGGGATGCTCATATTCTTTTTTACATGCGTCGCACAGGGCGAATTCCGCCATGGTGGTGGAAGGCCGGTCATAGGGGAGGTTTTTGATGATGGTGTATCTCGGTCCGCAGTCGGTGCAGTTGATGAAGGGGTGAAGAAAACGCCGGTTGTTCGGATCGAACATCTCCTTGAGGCATGCGGGGCACACCGCGACGTCGCGGGAAATGTCTATTTCCGCCGCCTCGCCTCTTCCGCTTTTGTCAATGACAAACCCTGGGGGAATTTTATGGACCGGTTTTTCCTGAATTTCAATTGACCGGATTTTCGCAAGAGGCGGGGAGGATTGCTTGATTGATTGGACGAATTTATCAACCAGGATTCTTTCCCCGTACGCATTGATGATGACACCCGTGGAATCGTTCTTGACATTTCCGGAAATGCCGTGCTGGTGCGCGAGACGATAGACAAAAGGCCGGAAACCCACGCCTTGGACCGTGCCTTTGATGGTGATATGATAGGATATTACGGGATCCATTGAGATACAGTACTGTTTTGATATACAAATTATATCCGGCTGACTTTGAAGATGCTCGTAGAAGGGGGATTTTGTCAATAATTATAACGGAAGTCTTTAATAGCCGCATGGTTCTTATAAATAAGAAGAAATGGTCGTGCAATCGGAAATTGGGGATCAATACCCTTTAAAATCCATATAAAATTTTAAAAGGCACAAAACTTGCGTATTTTGAAATTGTCAATTTTGAGATAAAATGTGTGAAAGACAAATGCAATTATTGATAGTATCACCTTTTAAAGGGTGTAATGAAACTTCCATAAAAAAGGACCATTTATGTCGGGAGCCATTTGGATCGGCAACGTCCATTTCGGAGACACCAACGTTGCGGTGAAATTGCATACTGCGGTCAGCCAGCATCGCGTCCAGTTTCATTTGTTTCACAAAACAGACAGGGTCAAACTGCGCCAGCAGATGATATGCGCGTTTGAAAAGGTGCCGATCCCGGCCGAGGAACAGGTGAAGGGATATCAGCTTGACGAAGCAAAGTATGTGCTGTTTGACCCGGAGGAGCTTGAAGAGACCGAACCCGAGGGCGACAGGAACATCACGGTCCGGGAATTCGTGAAAACCGGGGAAATCGATCCTGTTTTTCTGGATCGGACTTATTATCTGGAACCTGAAGCGTCCCCGAAAAGTTATGCGGCACTTGCTATGGCCATGAAGGGAATGGAGGCCGACGGCGTCTGCACCTGGGTGATGCGGAAGCGAGCGTATCTTGGCGCGCTGCATTCATCCGGAACCTCCCTGAGGCTGAACGTGCTCAGGCATGCCGATGAGGTGATACCGGTGCAATCACTCGGCCTTGAGATCTTTCCGTTATCTCAGAAGGAATTGGATACCGGCAGTGAATTGATCAAGAAACTGACAGTGCATTTTGAGCCGCAAAAATACAAGAATGAGCACTACGAAAAATTGATGGCCCTCATAGAGAAGAAAGCGCGCGGGGAAAAACTGACGCTGCTGAAGCCCAGACACCTCAAAGCTACGAGCCCGAGCAGGCTGCTTGCGGCCCTGGAAAAAAGTTTGAAGAGGGCGGCATAAGATGAAAACCAATAAGCGCGACCGTAAACCTAAGGCGGCGAGGGGTAACCTGCCGGAGAAAACGCCGGGCCTGGGAATCTGGAGCGGGACCGTCAGCTTCAGCCTGGTGGCGATCCCGGTCCGGCTCGTGCGGGCCGTGGAGCCCGGACGCGTCTCCTTCCGCATGCTCCACGGCAAGGACTACTCGCCGCTCGAGCGGAAAATGTTCTGCCCCGAGGAGAATGTGATGGTCCCCCCCGAAGAGACCGTCAGGGGATACGAAATCGCGCCCGGTAAAAACGTCATGGTGACCGACAAGGAGCTGGAATCGGTGTCGCCCGCGCGGAGCCGGACCATCGAGATCGCCGAATTCGTTGACGAAAGCGAAATAGACCCGTTGTACTACGACCATCCGTATTATCTCGTCCCGCTCAAGGGCGGCGAGAAGTCTTACAGCCTTCTGGCCGAGGCGATGCGCCAGACGAAACGGGCGGGGATCGCGAAATTCGTTCTGGACGAACGGGAATACCTCGTGACCGTGACGAGCAGGGAGGGCGCACTGGTCCTTTACACGCTCCACTACAGCGACGAGCTGCTCCCTGAGGACCGCGGCGCACTGAAAAAAGAAGACGCTGACGACCGGGAAAAGAACGCCATAAAAGGCGGCATCCAGAAAATGATGAAGGGCTTTTCGCCCGGTAAATACGCAGACGAGCGCAAGGAAAAGCTCATGAGGATCCTTAAAAAGAAAATTAAGGAAAAAGCCCAGGTCGAGGCGCCGGAAATCGAGGAGGAGGCGGGCGGGGGAATGACCGACCTCATGGCCGCCCTGGAAAAAAGCATGCGCACCATGAAGAAGGCCCGATGAACAAATCGAAAATAACCATTAACAACCGGGAATTGCTGCTTTCAAACCTCGGAAAAGATCTATACCCTTCGTACGGTTTCTCCAAGGAGCGCGTCCTCGAATATTATACGCGGATCGCGCCGTTCATGCTTCCGCACCTCAAGAACCGCGCGATGACGCTCAAGCGCTACCCCGACGGCGTCGAAAAAGATTTCTTTTTCGAGAAACGCTGCCCGGCGCACCGTCCGCCGTGGATACAAACCGCCGAGGTTCCTTACGGTTCAAAGAAAACGCTGACCGCCTGCGTGGTAAACGACCTGGAAGCTCTTGTCTGGGTTGAAAACCTTGCCTCCATCGAACTCCACGTTCCGCTGGCGAAAACATCGGCGCCCCGCGTCCCGGATTCGGTGGTCTTTGACCTTGACCCCGGCGAGCAGGCGAACATTCTGGACTGTGCCAGGGTGGCGCTCATCTTGAAAAATCTGTTTGACGATTTGAAACTGTCAAGCTGCGTAAAAACCTCCGGGAAAAAAGGGCTTCACGTCTATGTGCCCCTTAATTCGAACGGCGCGGGGTTCGATGAAACCAAACGCTTTTCAAAAGCGATCGCCGTCACCTTGCGGAAAAACTATCCCGATCTTGTCACGGTGGACATCGCGAAGGAATCGCGAAAAAACAAGGTGTTTATCAACTGGGCCCAAAACGATGCCTCAAAGACCATGGTGTGCGTTTACTCATTGCGCGCGGAGGAAATGCCAAAGGTCTCGTTCCCGCTCGGATGGAAGGAACTCGGGGAGCTGGAACAAAAACATGATCCTGAAAAACTGGTGGTGACCGCCGAAGAAGCAATCGGGCGCGTTGAAAAGCTCGGCGATTCATTTCGGGAAATTCTTGAAATCAAACAACGGTTGCCTTATCTATGATGCTGCGGCAATACACGAAAAAACGGAAGCTGGCCGAAACGCCGGAGCCCGAACCGCGCAGGGGCAAAAGCTGGGAGCGGCATCTTGTTTTTGTGGTTCACAAACACGCGGCGCGGAGGCTCCATTACGACCTGCGCATGGAGCTTGGCGGCGCGCTCAAGAGCTTTGCCGTCCCAAAAGGCCCCTCACTCGACCCATCCGTCAAGAGACTTGCAGTCATGGTCGAGGACCATCCGTTTGACTACAAGGATTTTGAAGGGGTCATCCCGGAGGGAAATTACGGCGCCGGAGCGGTGATGATCTGGGACACGGGCTATTACGGCCATCCTTTGGCAACAACAAAATCTGAAAGCGAACGGCTGATTCTCGAAGGAATGAAAAAAGGGGACATCAAGTTCACCGCGGCCGGCCGAAAGCTGAAGGGAGAGTTTGCCCTTGTCAAGACCCGCTGGGACGACAAATCGTGGCTGCTGCTGAAGAAAAAAGACCGGTTTGTTTCCTCGGCCGATGTCCTGAAGCAGGACCGCTCCGTGGTGTCAAATAAGACACTTGAAGAAATATCCGGCGACGGCCGGGCCGCGTTCTCGGGGAGGAACACGGCCGGCCCGAGCCGCGGGCAAAATACATCCCTTGCCGCCGAGGTGAAAAACGGACGATCGGCGGCAATGCCTCACCATGTCCGTCCAATGCTTGCCGCGAGCGTAAAAAAAGCGTTCAATCATCCTGAATGGATCTTTGAAATCAAATGGGATGGATACCGCGCGGTTGCGGAAATCGACAGGAAAAAGATTCTGCTTTATTCCCGCAATCAACTGCCGCTCATGGACAGATATTCCCCGGTCGTCGATTCATTGCGGGAACTGCGGTTCGAGGCCGTGCTGGACGGGGAAATTGTTGTGCTTGACAAAAAAGGAAAGCCAGACTTCCAAATGCTCCAGGATTACCGCAAATCCCCGCAAGGGCGCCTGGTCTACTATGTCTTCGACATGTTGTTTTACCAAGGCCGTGACATCACCGGCCTTCCTCTTTACAAAAGAAAAGACCTGCTCAAATCAATACTGCCCCCCTTGCCGCATGCCGTTTTCTGTGACCACGTATGGAAAGACGGCGTTTCTTTTTTTGAAGCCGCGAAGAAAAAAGGGCTGGAAGGCATCATGGCGAAAAATGCTCAGAGCGCCTACCGCGCGGGAATCAGAAGCAGGGACTGGCTCAAGATCAAGAACCGCCTCGAACAGGATTGCGTCATCGCCGGGTTCACCGGCCCGCGCGGGTCGCGCACATACATCGGCAGTCTTGTTCTGGGAGCGTTCGATCATGGAACGTTGGTTTACGTGGGGCACTCGGGAGGCGGTTTCGGCAGGGAAAATCTCAAATCGCTCTATGAAAGGCTCCAGCCTCTGGTACAAAATAAATGTCCATTTAGCGTCACACCGCCGGAAGAGACCCCCGTCACCTGGGTTAAACCAGTCCTGGTCGGCGAGTTTGCTTTTACGGAATGGACAAAAGACAACGTCATGAGGCAACCGGTATTCATACGGTTTCGTGAGGATAAAAGCGCCGACGAGGCCGTGCGGGAACCTGTCAGGACCGGAAAAGAAAGAGGACAACCATGAAAATCTTTGTTGGTACGAGCGGTTACGGCTACAAGGAATGGAAGGGCAATTTCTATCCGGAAAAAATATCCGCGGACAAAATGCTTTCGTTTTATTCCGGCCGCCTCGAGACCGTTGAAGTAAACAACACGTTTTACCGCATGCCCACGGAGCCGGTGGTCATGGGGTGGGCCAAGCAGGTGCCACCGGGATTCATGTTCGCGATAAAAGCTCCCCAGATGATCACGCACATAAAGCGCCTTAAAAATGTGAAAGAGGAAACCCGGTTTTTTTTGAAATCGGTTTCCCGGCTGGGCAAAAAGCTCGGCTGCGTGCTGTTCCAGTTCCCGGCCAGTTTTCGCCAGGATGCGGAGACGCTTGGGAATTTCCTTGGCCTGATACCGGAAAAAATCCCCTGCGCGTTCGATTTCAGGAGTTCATCGTGGATGGACATGAAAATTTTCGGCCTCCTCCGCGACAAGGGGTGCTGCCTTTGCATGGAAGACACGGACGAGAAGTCCGTTGAGGAGATTGTCGGCACCACTTCATGGGGCTATTTGCGTTTGCGCAGGCCGGACTATTCCGAAGGCGATCTTTCCGGATGGGCGAAAAAAATATCATTGCAGAAATGGAAAACGGCGTTCGTGTTTTTCAAGCATGAGGACGACAGCGCGGCGAGGGGGCCGGCGCTGGCGCTAAGGTTCAGGGAACTTACGGGCAGCAAATGACCGGGACCTTCTTCATTTGCCATTATAGAGCGTGCAATGATGATTACGGATTTGTTATCGATTGAAAAACTTATTTTTTTCGCCTTATTTTATTCAAATAAGCAACAACGCCCTCAATCCCTTCCCCGGTTTTGCACGACGTCTGGAAAATCTCCGCATCATGCTTTAGTTTCCTTATGTCACCCGTGGCGCGGGCCACGTCAAAAGTGACGTAAGGGAGAAGGTCGATCTTGTTTATGATCACCGCGCCGGCCCGGATGAAGAGCGTGGGGTATTTGATGGGTTTCTCGTCACCCTCGGCCACCGACAGCACCGCGATCTTGTCGTCCTCGCCGAGATCGTACGACGACGGGCACACCAGGTTGCCCACGTTTTCGATGACGAGGTATTCCGCGCCGGAAAACGAGAGCTGCCGCGCCGCCGTGTTGATCATGGCAGCGGTGAGGTGGCACGAGCCGCGCGTCTCGATCTGGACCGCGCGGGCGCCGGCTTTATCGATTCTTTCCTTGTCAAGCTGCGTCTGTATGTCGCCGGTAATCACGAGCAGCCGCTGCCCCAGGCGTTTTGCCAGGTGCTCCAGGAGCGATGTCTTGCCGGACCCGGGAGAGCTGATCATGTTGAAAACCGTGAGACCAAGCTCCTTGAACGCATTGCGGTTCTTCTGGGCAACGGCGTCGTTGAGCGCGTGCGCGCTTTTGCTGAGCTTTATTTTCTCAATCATCTTCAACCTCGATGCTTTCCACGATGCAGTCCTGTCCTGCCTTGATAGTGCGCTCATATCCGCCGCATTTCGGGCAGGCAAGTGCCATGTTTGTTGCCGTGTATTCGTTCCCGCAGGCGCAAGCGAAGACCGCCGCGGATTCTTTTGTTTCGATTTCCACTTTGTCCATGCCCATGTCGGGAAGAACGATCTCAAGGTACATGAGCAAAGACTCTGAAAAAACGCCGCTGAGCGTGCCGATCACGATGGTGATTTTTTTTACGCTGCGTCCCTGCGCGGTCTGCTTGACAATGGCGGCGATTTCGGTGGCGACGGAGTATTCATGCATTTAATACTTCTTGATAATAGCGAAGGAGAAAAAATGTGGTTGGAAATTAAAAGTTTAAAGTAAAAACCCACATTCCATTTCTTAACTTTCAACCCTCAACGTCCGACTTTAAACCGTACTTTTAATGCGTCGAGCAGGAAATGCACGGATCGTAGGCCCGCACGAGCATCTCGAGCAAAAGCTGGAGCTCATCTTTTCCCCGGTCCGCAAACTGCGGTACGAGCTTGTCCATGTCCTTCTGGATGTTGGCGTGGTTCTGGTTGGTGGGGATGATGCAGTTGGCCTTGACGCATTTCCCGTGCTTGTCGTACGTGTAATCGTGGAATAGAATGCCGCGCGGCACATCAACGGCGCCCACGCCGCGGCCCTCGCGGCGCGCAAATGCGGCCTCTTCCTTCTTGACCCCTTTGTCAAGCAGCCAGTCGAGGTGCTCGATGGTCTTTTCCACCGAATACACGCATTCCACCACCTGCGCAACGGTGTTGAAGTAGGGATTGTAGCACGGCGCCTTGAGGCCGAGGTCGGCCGCGACCGCCTTGGCAAGCGGCGGGAGCTGGGTGTGGTTGTTGTTGAACCGCGCGAGCGCGCCGGCCATGTACGATTCGCGGTTGAACTTCGCCCATTTGGCGGTCGACTGCGAATTCATAAACTCGTTGGTGACCTTGAGGTAGCCGTCCACGGGAATCGGGTCTTTGACGTCGCTGGACCTGATCTTCCCGTCATACAGCGCGTATTCGGTCGTGTCGGTGAGAGAAACATATTCCGTCTCGCGCGTGAAGTTCGGAAGGCCGCCGGCAACGGATTTTACCACCGCGGCAAGCGTTTTCAGATCGGGAATCGCAGCCTCGAACCTTGCCTTGAGCCCTGCAAGCTCCTTTTCAGTGGGGAATTTGGTGAACCCGCCGATGCACGTGCGGATGGGGTGCGTGGTGCGTCCGCCCACGATGTCGCAGGTCTCGTTGGCGAGCCGGTGCAGCTTGACAACAAGGAGCACCGCGTCCTTGTGCGTGGTCGCGAGCGGAATGACGCTGCCGACCTTGAGCAGGTCGGGCAGTGCGAGGTATCCCACGTGGAGCACGTGGCTCTGCAGGTTTTCGCCGTGGTTCAGGATTTTGCGCAGCCTGCGCGACTGCTCGGAAATGGTGACGCCGAGCGCCGCCTCGGTTGCCTTGAGCGACGAGAACGTGTGGCCGATGGAGCAGATGCCGCAGATGCGCGAGGTGATGGTCGCCACCTCGGTGCAGTCCCTGCCTACCACCATAGCCTCGAAGAAGCGCGGCGCCTCGGGCACGCTCCACGTCACGGTCTTTACTTCTCCTTTGTCAATATCGACGAGGATGTTGCCGTGTCCCTCGACGCGGGTCACGTGGTGGACGTCGATATGAATGGTATTGGAGCTCATTTTCCGGCCTCCGCATCTACCGCAAACAACGTGAATTTCCGTTTGATATCTTCAATTGTCAAGTTGTATTTGGCAAGAACTTCATGCATGGCGTTTTTATTGGGGTTCGGCACGGCGCCGCGGCACCCTTCGCAGGGTGAATTGTTGCTCGGGCAGATGGCATTGCAGCCCGCCCGGGATATCGGCCCGAGGCACACCTGGCCCTTGTCGTACATACATTCGTTCGCGCGCATCTTGCACTCGACGCACACGGGATATTCGGGAATGTCGGGCGTGGTGCCGAACACAAGCGCCTTGACCACCTTGAGCAGTTCCGAACGCGTGATGGGACAGCCGTGCACGTAATAATCGACCTTCACCACCTCGTGAACGGCCTTGGTCGGATAGGTTTCGAGATGCGGCATCGCCGCGTCCTTGCCGTACACTTCTTTTTTCACCCTGTCGATGTTTCCCCACAGGTTTTTAATTTTGTTGACGCCCCCCGTCGCCGCGCAGGCGCCGTAGGCAACAAGCAGCTTGCTGCGGTCCCTGATGTCCTTTATGCGCGCCTCGTCCTCGGGACGCGTGATCGAGCCCTCGATGAACGCGACGTCGTATGCCGGCGCCTTGCCCGTGAGCACCTCGCGGAATTCCACTACGTCAACGATGTTGACGAGCCCGAGGATGTCCTCCTCGAGGTTGGCTACCTGGAGCTGGCATCCTTCACAGCACGCGAAATCGAAAAACGCGACCTTGGGTTTCATGTTACAATGCCTCCACGAGGTTCGAAATGCCGTCGAGGGTGAACACCGGGCCCTTCTGGCACACGTACATGCCCTCGATCTGGCAGTGCCCGCATTTGCCCACGCCGCATTTCATGCGGCGTTCGAGCGACACGATGATGTTCTGGTCCTTGAATCCCATCGAGCGCAGCTCGAGGATCACGAATTTGTACATGACCGGCGGCCCCACGATGAAGGCAACGGTGTTCTTGGGGTTGACCTGGTCTTTTATCTTGGGAATGAGCGTGGTGATGACGCCGATGTTACCCTTCCACGATGCGTCTCCGCGGTCGAGGGTTTCCAGGAACGTGATGGACTTGTTTTTGCGCCATTGGTCCATCTCGTCGGTGAACAGACGCTGCGACGCGTCGGTGAAGCCGCAGAGCAGGAAGAACTTGCCGTAATCGTCTCTCTTGTCAAGAATGTAGTTGATGGCGGACCGCAGCGGGACCAGGCCGATGCCCGCGCCGAAGATGACCAGGTCTTTTCCCTTGAGTTCGTCGAGGGGGAAATGCGTGCCGTAGGGCCCGCGCACGCCGATGGTGTCGCCGGCCTTGAGGCCGTGGAGCGCGGCGGTGACCTTTCCCACCCTGCGGATCACCATTTCGAAGCTCCCCTTTTTGGTGGGGGACGACGAAACGGAAATGGGCGCCTCGCCGATGCCGGGGATCGACAGCTCTGCGAACTGGCCCGGCCTGTGCCCGAGTTCTTTTCCGTCAATCTTGAACTCGAAGAAACGGTCCCTGTTGGTCATGGGACTTGTTTTTACAATGGTCGCCACCTGGGGCATATACAGTGAATCATGGTCATGGCATCCGCAGCTTTCGCACATGCTATGCCCCCTTTCCTATGATGTCGTTGTCGATGTCGGGCGGATACGCGATGTCGGGCACGCAGGCCTTCTTGCACCTGCCGCAGCCCACGCAGCCCGGAAGCCCGAAAAGCTCGAACAGGAATTTCTGTTTGCGGAACAGCCGGTGCCGTATGCGGTCGGCCGCCTTCTTGCGGAAGTTGTGGCCGCCCGCGCACACGGCGAACGGCTCGAGCACGCACGCGTCCCACTTGCGCACGCGGCTGCCCGAGGCGAGCGACAAGTCGAGTTCGTCAAGCACGTCAAAGCAGTAGCACGTGGGGCACACCATCACGCACGACCCGCACGAGAAGCATTTCTCGCCCCGCTTTTCCCACACCGGATGACGTTCCTTGCCTTCAAGGAATTTTGGAAGCTCGTCACGCTTTACAGAAAGGGAAACGCCGTCCTTCACCGCGGTCTTCATTTTCTCCGTTTTTGTTTTCATTTCGCCCGGGGCCGGTTTCGCCTTGCTGTTCGAGAAGAATTCCTTGCCGTTTTCGCTCACGATCTCCACGGCGTACAAATCGCCGCCCACATCAATCAGAAAAGCGTCGGCCGCAAGATACGGTTCTTCGGGCTTTATCATCGAGGAGGTGAACCGGTATTTTCCCGGTTTCGTGGGATAAATGCCGATGAGAATGGTTTTTTCCCTGCGCTCGCAATAATGCGCGTCAACGTTTTCCTCGCTGAATGCTTTGTCAAGCATGGCGATTGCGGCGAGGTCTCCGGGATGAATTCCGATAATCACCCGGCCGCCATCTTCAAGCACCGGTTTACACGACGAAGCGTCGCCCGGCTCGTACGACAGCAGTGTTTCCCTGCACGGAAATACATAGTTCTTTGGAGAGTAGAGCGTTTCGTCAAAGTCAAGGCGCAGGCTTTTCGCGCCGCCGAGTTTTTCATAGACGAACCGGCCGTCCCGCTGCACCGGTCCGATCACGTCAAGCGGCCCGGCAACGAGTGTTCCGATAAAGTCAAGAAGGTCTTTTTTTGATATTTGCAGGAGTTCCATACAGATGTCTCCCCTTTAGGGTCGGGATAAATGCCGGGAAAATCTTTTTACAAAGTGTGAAAAATGTCACGAAAAATCAGCTGTCCAAGAAGCGTTAAAATAATTGATTGACGGGTTTAGTTAAAGGGGATAAGAACTATTCAATCTTACTGATGGTAAATACGGTAAAGCGTATTCCCTGATGATGCATGACGGGCATAAAGGCGGCATTGCGAGCCGGAAATGCGATCTCCTAAATAACCATTTTAATCTTCACACCAACGTATTTTATCTTGTCGGGAAAGTTCATCAAGAAAAGGATATCCGATAATGCCAGAGAAGTTCGTTTACTATATGTACAAAATGACCAAAGTCTATCCTCCTAAAAAGGAGGTGCTTAAGGAAATTTCACTGTCGTTTTACTACGGCGCCAAGATCGGCATCATCGGCATCAACGGATCGGGCAAGAGCACGCTCATGCGCATCATGGCGGGGATCGACAAGGAATTTCTCGGCGAGGCGTGGATCGAGCAGGGCCGCACCGTTGGCTATTTGCCGCAGGAGCCGGCGCTCGACGAGAGTATTGACGTAAAGGGAAATGTTGAAAAGGCCGTGGCGCGACAGCGCGGTTTGCTTAAGGAGTTCGAGGACGTTTCCGCGAAATTCGGCGAGCCGATGTCCGACGAAGAAATGCAGAAGCTGCTCGACCGGCAGGCGCGGCTGCAGGATGAGATCGATACGCAGGACCTTTGGGAGCTCGACCGCCACATGGAAATCGCCATGGACGCGCTGCGCCTGCCGCCTGCAGACGCGAAGGTCGCCACGCTGTCGGGAGGCGAAAAACGGCGCGTGGCATTGTGTCGGCTTCTGCTGGAGGAACCAGATCTTCTTCTGCTCGACGAGCCCACCAACCACCTCGACGCCGAATCGGTCGCCTGGCTCGAGCGGCATCTGAGGGAATATAAGGGCTCGGTCATCCTCACGACGCACGACCGTTACTTTCTTGACAATGTGGTAGGGTGGATCCTCGAGCTCGACAGAGGACGGGGAATTCCATGGCAGGGAAATTACTCGTCTTGGCTTGGGCAGAAAACGCAGAGAATGGCGCAGGAAGAGCGCGAGGAAACGTACCGGCAGGCGCGCCTCAAGAAAGAACTCGACTGGATCCATCTTTCCCAAAAGGCAAGGCAGGCCAAGGGCAAGGCGCGCCTCAACGCGTACGAGGAGCTGCGGAGCCGGGAGACGCCGGAAAAACTCACCACCGCAACCATCGTCATCCCGCACGGCCCGCGTCTCGGCGACCTGGTGATTCGCTCGGAAAACCTTGTCAAGGCATACGGCGATAAACTCTTATTCGAAAACATGAATTTCAGCCTGCCGCGCGCCGGCATCGTGGGCATCATCGGTCCCAACGGCGCGGGAAAAACCACGCTCTGCAAAATCATCACGGGGCAGGAAAAAGCCGACGCGGGCCGGCTTGTCATAGGAGAATCAGTGAAGCTCTCCTACGTCGACCAGAACCGCGACGCGCTTAACCCGGAAAACACCATATTCCAGGAGATCACGGGCGGCCAGGACATCATCCGGCTCGGCAAGCTGGAAATGAATTCGCGCGCCTACGTGGGCCGGTTCAATTTTTCAGGCTCCGACCAGCAGAAGCCCATCAGAGACTGCTCGGGCGGGGAGCGCAACCGCGTGCATCTTGCCAAGCTGCTCCAGACCGGCGGCAACGTGCTCCTGCTCGACGAGCCCACCAACGACCTCGACGTGGAGACGCTCCAGGCGCTCGAACAGGCCATCCTCGATTTTTCCGGCTGCGTAGTCGTGATCACGCACGACCGGTGGTTTCTCAACCGTATCGCCACGCACATCCTGGCATTCGAGGGCGAAAGCCAGGCGCACTGGTTCGAGGGCAACTTCGCGGACTACGAGGAGGCAAAACGGGCGCGGCTGGGGATCGACGCCGATCAGCCGAGGAGGATAAAGTATAAAAAGCTCGTAAGGTGACGAGAATTCTTTACCGGATGGGTATTTTTGATGATTCCAATCGGTGCTGATACTATTAACACGATAGAATAATCTCGCTCGTCATATCTCCGCGAAAAAATATCGTAATAATGGGTCAAACAATTTGAAATGCCTTTGAATAATAAACCCACCGGCGACTGCAACCGGCGGGTTTTCACCATCACCTAAAGGAGGTTCACTAACTACTACTAACTGCAGTCAATTGTACTACGATACAATGCTAGTATAAATTGCTGAGAATATTGATAAAAAAAAACCTGCCGCGGCTGCATGCGGCAGGTTCGCCCTTTTTAAGAATGAAGGAGGTACTGAGGAACTGTGTACCACTTTCAACCGATAAATACCAACTACTCGCAGCCATACTAAATACGGGCGCTTGAGGTATATTATTGCGGATTTTGGATATTAAATTGATAGTCATAAGCAATTGAATTATATGCTTAAACTAGAAAATGCGCAACTTTGCTTAGAGCTTGTTGATCCATTTGCGGACCTTAAATTGCTCGGATCCCGGTACTGTACCGGCGGGTATATTTTTCAGGTCAGAGATAACATAATCGGTGATCTTCTTTCGGGACCAACTTATCCGGACGGCGGATTTAATTCTTTTGACGGTCAGGGGGCGCCTGAGGTTTTTCTAACCGCATTGAACGAGGAAAAAGCCGCGATAGGCGAGGATGTTTGCGTGCTTGGCGTCGGAATAGTGACCCGCACGAGCCCTAAAACGCCGTTTCACGTCCGTGACAATCCCGCAGTGAAGGAATTCGCAAAGTGGGACATTGATCAAATGGCCGGTGCAATCACCATGCGAACACGGCAGGTATTTGATAAGTGGGATACTTCAATAACCCGGTCCGTATCGCTGCAAGAAAGAAATGTCGAGTCCAAAACAAATCTCTCAAATAATGGGAGGGATCCTTTGCCGCTTCGCTGGTTCCCGCATCCGTTCTTTCCTTTTCCAAAAAACAATGTCGCCTGCCGGATCAGCGGTTCTGTTTCAGTCCCTAATAATCCGGGATTTTCCATTAATGATGAAGGCTATATTGAATTGAAGCCCGGCTATAACTGGAAAAAAGGCCTGTATCAGCCGCTCATAATTGACAATACAGGAATATTTTCCGCAAAACAGTTGCATCCCCTTGTTGAAAAGGTTATTGTAAGATGCAATTATATCCCGTCGTTTATTCCGGTGTGGGCAAATGACAACACGTTTTCATTTGAACCGTATCTTGAGACGGAAATAAAATCTTGCGACCACGTCACATGGAAAATACAGTACGAGTTTTGACCAAAAAACAACATGAGGGACCGCTCTTTAGATCCCTCATGTCCGACACTTGCTATGTACCCTTTATCCTGTCCAACCAAAAACCTTGTCCCAATTGACCTGGTCGGCAGGCCTCGTTTTGCCGGCCTTGGCGGACGTGCTCACTGCATTACCGGAATTCGAACTTGAATTCTGGCTGTTTTCCGTGTTCACGCACTGACAATTGTCAGGCTTTACCTTTTCCGACATTGTTCCAGACGGTCCCGGGCTCCCGGCCAAAGCAACTCCCGCACCGGCAAAAATCACCAGCATCGACGATAGTAATATTTTTCTTAAATACATATTTTACCTCCTTTATTTTATAAGAATTACGCCGGAAACTTCATTGATATTGCCCGAAACCGGTTTTATCCTCCCAATCAATCAACTCAGTGAGACAAATTGGTTGTTTAATGGATTTGACGTTGATGTCTGATTGGATTCAAAGACTTGCTTGATGAATTAAAGTCCAACGTGGTCTTGCATAATTGAGCAGGGTCTGAAACGGTTTACGCGAATCTTTATAAGGGGGAAATCCGAAGAACCGTTCCCGCGTCTCCGTGGCAAACTTTTCTTTGGAAATTGGGTTATACTAGTACCGCAAGATCACTCGTCTCCGGATTCCCCCCGAGCTGAACAATAGCATCAGAAGAGACGCCTTTTTCTTTGAGCGGCTCGACAACCTCGGAGAGCAAATCGGGAACCGAGGAAACAAGCACTGTTGCGCCGGCCTCAGTAGTTATTTTGATCTTGGTGAGGCATGCGGGAACAAGCACGGTATCACCTTTTTGCAAAGTCGTGGAGGAGTGTTTATCTTCAAGCCGTATATCCCCGTTGCATACTGTTATCACGCGGAACGAGCGTTTGGCGGGCAAGGGAACCTTCGCTGAATGGGAAAACAGGTATTCTTCCAGAGCGAAATAGCGGCAGGCGACGCGGAACGAATGGCTGAACGCGGCGGTTTTATCGACCGTCGCGGGAGGGATTTTATGGAACTGGTGCCAGGTCGTGTCGACGATTTCCAGCGATTCCCTCACGTGCAAATCGCGGGGCATGCAGCTTTTGTCAAGGCGGTCCCAGTCGTAAAGCCGGAAGGTAGTGTCGGAGGTTTCCTGCACTTCGTAAAACAAAACACCGCCGAGCACGGCGTGCACGGTGCGGCCCGGAACAAACACCACATCGCCGGCGGCGACGTCCACGAAATTGAGGAGCGGGACTATTTTGTCCGAACCTGCGGCATCCCTGAGGTCGTCGCGACTCACGCCTTTTTTGACCCCGCACACCACTTGGGCGCCGAGCTCGGCGCTGATGATGTACCAGCATTCGCTTTTTCCGAAATCGCCGAGGCCGAGCGCCTTTGCCTGCGCGTCGTCGGGATGCACCTGCACCGAAAGCTTTGCGTGCGAATCGATGAATTTGTACAAAAGGGGGAATCCCTTGTACCGGGGAATGGCGCCGACAATCGCGTCGTGCCCTGAGGCGAGAATTTCCGGGAGGGTTTTGCCCGCATAGGGCTCTGTCAGGGCGACGGATTCGTTCCCGCGCATGCCGGAGAGTTCCCACGATTCGCCGATGGCCGCGTCGGGCGGCGCGGCCTTGCAAAACACGCGTCCGATCGCGGCACCGCCCCAGATTTTTTCCTTGAGAATGGGGGAGAAGCGCAGAGGAGTCACGCGCGAAACATCGGTCACCGCTAGTCCTTTTCGATGATCTGGTTCTTGAATTCGTCGAACGACGAGAAGAGGAATCCGTCGAAGACGATGTCGAACTTGAGGGTCTCCAGGATGTAATTGACGTATTCGTTTGCCGAGATGATGTACATGGCGCCGCCCATTTTCTTCACCTTGTTGAGGTTGTACACGAGCGCGCCGATGCCGCCCGAACAGATGAAAGACACCTCGTCGAGGGCAAAGGCGATGTGCGAGCAGCCGCCGTCGATGATCCGCTGGATCTCCCGGTCGAGCGTGCGCGCATTTTCCCAGTCGACCTTTCCGCTGATCTTGATGACCTTGTAGGTGCCGATGTCGGTGAATTTCAATTCCAAGGAAATCCTCCTCGCGTGCGTGTTTCAAACAGGCGGATCCCGATATCCGGGGACGTGATCCGGTTCAGAGTTCTTTGAACTCGGCGTCCTCGATTTTTTTGCCTTGCGCGTCGAACCGTTGCGCCGTTTCCTGCTTCTTTTGTCCTTGCGGAGACCGTTTTTTTATAAATAGAGAATATGCTATTCTGATGATGACATACAAAACAAGAATACGGGAAGCCCATACAATAAGGCCTGTCATGTATCGCTCCGTTTACCGGTGACGAAACCTTACTCGGGCGCATCACTGGTGATCTTTATTAAATTACAATATTCTTTCCTTTGTGACAACCGGCATGTTGCGGAAGCATGTTTTACATATTTCTGCGCCGTTTGTTCAGAAAATAATTATCTTTGAATATCGTAATATTTACCTTTTTAAGATTATCAATAACGACCAAAAAAATCAATCTTTTTCAGGAAAGGACGCGGGCGATGAGCGTTGACATTGCAGTGTTGAACGACAAAATCAAGGAGGAGAGCAGTTTTGTCACCCTGCTGCGCAGCGAGATGGGCAAGGTGATCGTGGGACAGTCGAAAATGCTCGACCGGCTTCTGATCGGGCTTCTTTCGCGCGGCCACATTCTTCTGGAAGGCGTGCCGGGACTCGCGAAGACCCTGGCGATATCGACGCTGGCAAAAATCATCGACACGAAGTTCCAGCGCATCCAGTTCACGCCCGATTTGCTGCCTGCCGATTTGGTTGGCACCATGATCTACAACCAGAAGACCGGCGAGTTCGTTCCCAAGAAGGGACCGATCTTCGCCAACATCATTCTCGCCGACGAAATCAACCGCGCGCCGGCAAAGGTGCAGAGCGCGCTGCTCGAGGCGATGCAGGAGCGGACTGTCACCATCGGCGACACCACATACCCGCTTGCCGAGCCATTTCTCGTTCTCGCGACGCAGAACCCCATCGAGCAGGAGGGAACCTACCCGCTTCCCGAGGCGCAGGTCGACCGGTTCATGCTCAAGCTCAAGATCGTGTATCCCACCCGGGAGGAGGAAAAGGCGATTCTTGCCAGGATGGGAAAGGGCGAAATCCCCGAAGTGGCCAAGGTGATCACGGTCGACAAGATCTTCCGCGCGCGCGGCGTGGTCAACGAGATCTACATGGACCCCAAGGTGGAGGACTACATCATTGCCTTGACATTTGCGACGCGCGAGCCGGAGAAGGCCGGCCAGAAGGACCTCAAGGACCTCATCGCCTACGGCGCATCGCCGCGCGCCACTTTGTTTCTCGCGCAGGTCGCGCGCGCGCACGCCTTCATCCGCGGCAGGGGCTACGTCACGCCGGAAGACATCAAGTCGGTGGGCATGGACGTGCTAAGGCACCGGGTGCTGCTCACCTACGAGGCGGAGGCGGAAAACATTACGCCGGAAGATATTATTCAGAAGATATTTGACAGTGTGGAAGTGCCGTAGTAAATAGTCTTGATAAGAGTTTTTGCGGGGGAAGTCTCCCCCTGGGGTGCAGCTTCCGCAGCCTCCCTTGCTTAAATGGAAAAATAAAACCGGGAGGCTGCGGTGATCTGCACCCACACCCCCTCTTGGGCGCTGATACTTTTGTGATGCGCAGACAGCATGGTGGCTGGCGATAGAGCAGTGACAGGCCCCACTTTAATTCGGCGGAAGAAGAGAACATTGTATCGGTATCGGGTAATCTGCGGATTTTAAGTTGGTCAAGTTTTCTAGAAGTTAGCCGTGCTTTGCGCGTAAAGCCAAAGTGGAAATTACCATTTGCCAAGCGTTAGGCAGGACTGGAGGCCGCGCTGGAGCGCGGTGCTGTCCGGCCCTCGCCGTCAGGCATAGAGGGGCCGTGGCAGCCGGAGGCAAAGCCGAGACCGGAAGGACGGCCGGCCCTGCGAAGCGGGGAAACGCCCAATTTTTTTAAATGGTAACGGACTAGTATGATTCCAAGAGAAGTACTCCAAAACGTCCGGCGCATTGAAATCAGGACAAGAAGCATCGTGGAGTCCATCCTGTCGGGCGAGTACCAGAGCGTGTTCAAGGGCCGCGGCATGGAGTTCTCGGAGGTACGCACCTACACGGAGGGCGACGACGTGCGCAACATCGACTGGAACGTCACGGCGCGCATGGGACAGCCCTATGTCAAGAAGCACGTGGAGGAGCGCGAGCTCACGGTAATGCTCCTCGTGGACGCGAGCTCGTCGGGCCGCTTCGGTTCGGTGTCACGCTTCAAGGACGAGACCGCGGTGGAGCTGTGCGCGCTGCTCGCGTTCTCGGCAATCAAGAACAACGACCGCGTGGGCCTCATCATCTTCACCTCCGACGTCGAGAAATACATACCGCCCAAAAAAGGCAAGAACCACGTGCTGCGCGTGATCCGCGAGCTGCTCTATTTCAGGCCCGCAAAGGCCGGCACCAACGTTGCGGCGGCCGTGGAGTTCCTCAACCGCGTGCTCACTAAGAAATCGGTAGTGTTTTTGGTGTCCGATTTCCTGTCGCCGGGATTCGAGGTGCCCATCCGCGTGGCGGGCAGGCGCCACGATTTCGTTGCGGTGAGCGTTTCCGACCCGCGCGAGCAGCGTCTTCCCGACGTGGGCCTCATCGAGCTGGCCGACCCGGAAACCGGCAGGACCATGCTTATTGACACACGCGACAAGAACCTGCGCAGGGCCTTCGAAAAGGAATCGGAGAGGCGGCGCGCCGAGCTGTCGGGCTTCTTCCGCGCCAACGGCATCGACGAGATCCGCGTCTCCACCGGCGCCGACTACGTTGACCCCCTTGTCAAGTTCTTCAGGAAACGGGAGAAAATGTACCGGTGAAAAACGCGATAGCCGCGGCCGCGCAAAAGGCCTTTGCCCCGGCCGTAAGGCTGCGGCGGGAAATTCACCGCAGGCCCGAGCTTTCGGGCCGGGAACTGGCCACCGCTGCCCGCGTGCGCCGCGAGCTTCTCTCCGTGGGCCTTTCTCCGAAGCTCTGCTGCAACAAAACCGGCGTGGTGGCGTCCCTGAAGAACGGCAAGGGAAAGACCGTCGCGCTCAGGGCCGACATGGATGCGCTTCCCATCATCGAAAAAACCGGGCTCGCATTCTCTTCAGTCAATAACGGCGTGATGCACGCCTGCGGCCACGACATGCACACCGCCATCCTTGCGGGCGCGGCCCGCGCATTGGCGGCGCTGCGGGACCAATGGAAGGGCACGGTGGTGTTTCTGTTCCAGCCGAGCGAAGAGAGCGCGCCCGGCGGGGCCGTCGCCATGATCAGGGAAGGGGCTTTTCCCTCGCGCGCGAGCGCGGTGTTCGGCCTTCACGTGAACCCCGAGCACCAAAGCGGCACCGTGGCGATCAAGAACGGGCCCGACTACGCCGGCGTGGTCGACTTCGACGTCGTGGTGAAAGGCAAGGGCGGCCACGGCGCAGAGCCTGAAAAGGCGATCGATCCCATTGTTGCCGCGGCCGACATGGTGGCCGGCCTGGCCAAGCTTGCCAAAAAGGAATCGTCGCGCCGCGACCCGTGCATCGTGACCGTGGGGAAAATCAGCGCCGGCACCAAGTATAACATTATTCCCGAGCAGGCTTACTTTGGCGGCACCATGCGCGACATGTCGGAACCGCACCTGTTGTCGCTCATGCGAAAATCAAAACGCCTGATGGAATCAATTGCGCGAAAACACAAAGCGCGCGTGGAAGTGTTGTTTGACAAATCATATCCCCCGGGATTCAACAATCCAGCGCTGGCACGACGCGCCTTCCGCGTGCTGTCGAAAATACTTGGAAAGGGAAGGGTGACCTGGCGCATAAAACCGGTCATGCTCGCCGAAGATTTTTCCAGTTTCCAGAAAAAGGCGCCCGGCGTGTATTTCCACCTCGGCGTGCGGCCGAAGAACAGGAAAAAGGTGCCTGGAATCCACACTGCGGAATTTTCGCCGGACGAGGGGGCGATACTGACCGGCATAAAGGTGCACGCGGCGATGGTGATGGAAATGTTGGGCCTGGAATAAAATTGAGTGACTCGCCTATATGCGAATTAAATTAGCGGGGGAGGTCTCCCCCTGGGGTGCGGCTTCCGCCGCCTCCTTCACAATAAAAAAGAAGATCGAATGCCGGAGGCGGCGGCGATCCGCACCCACACCCCCTCTTTGGCGCCGGATTCCTATGGTTTGCGGAGTCCCGGGTGGCTAGCGATCCATCTGCGGCAGGTCACCGTGTGGAAGCATAAACTTTAGTTCTGGACAACCAACCTTTCCGAAAATGTCACTCCGCCGTCAAAGAGACTGACTAAATACACTCCGGCATGTAAAGTGGATGATACGCCTTTCAGCATGTTTCCGCCGGGCTTCAAGAATCTTGTGATGTCCAAATAATTGGCGATCAGACGTCCTTGGAGGTCGTACACTTTGAGCCTTGCTTTTGAGGAGTTCTCCAAAGTCATGCTTTCAAGCCCGCGCTTTTGGGGACTATTAATTGTTTGCGTGCTTTTCTGGTAGACGCGGACGTAGTCGAGGTACATCTTCTGGGGGAAAATTGAGGTGTCGATAGGATAAGGTGATGCATAAACAGTAACATTGGCGATAAAGTAGAACGGCTGATGAAATGAAGGAAAGTTGTAACTTGCATTGATTGTATCATATTCCCAGAATTTGTTTTCGTCGAAGAAATACTTTATTCCGAGAGAGTCCCACTCAATGGCATACAAGTGATAGTTGCTACATAAACATTCCGTATAATTATGCATCTTTGAATTATAGACTAGGGGGACCGAGTCTCCTTTAAAATCGCAAGATACAACATAGCCACTGTCACCGGGAGCTGTGCTGGATTGTCGAGGGCCCGTTTTTTGATCATATATTTCAATCTCTCCGCAGGA